>NZ_CATMPS010000010.1:0-80474 GCF_950073225.1 uncultured Oscillibacter sp. | reverse complement strand
CATTCATACTAACCATATCCCGCCTCCGCAAATCAATAAAAATTTTATGTAGGAACATCTTGACAAACTCCTACACTATGATATATTATTATTGCGGGCGGCGCAAGGGGTAAGAAAGCAAAAAAAAGAGGAGCCGCCGTTTTGGCGGCTCCCATCTGAGTAATCCTCACTTTCTCACTCTTACTTAGTAGGTTTCGCTTATCGAATCCAGACAGCGTGTGATAACGATAGTTGCGATTGTAGCCACAACCATGCCTCGGCGTAAATACCTTCGTATTTTGCATTGATGCCCAGCTTTTGCCGCTGCAACACACAAATTACCGAAGTGTGTTAATGCCTCCTCATGGTCAGGCCACAAGTTTTCAACTTCGTTCATAAGTCTTTTGTCCGTTTTCATTAGAATCAACCTCCTTCATAAAAGGAGATGCCAATTTGGCGAATAGGAGAGATATACAATGAAGAAGAAACACGTCAACCCGGCTAAGTTCCTGCATGAGGTTTACACCGAACAAGGCGGTGTGAAAGAGTACAACAAAAATCAACGAGCATTAGGTGCTTTGAAGTTTGCAGGCTCAATCCTCTTGTTGCAGAAAATAGGAGACATACTCTACAAAATCGAACACATGGAGATAAAAGCCAAAAAGATCCTTGAAGAGGAGGATAGGTAATGCTCATCCAATGCCCCGAATGTGAACTGCAAGTCAGCGATAAAGCCACAGCCTGTCCTCATTGCGGCTATCCGATGCAGCCGACTGTTAAACGAAAGTCTCGTGCTAAAAGCAGCAAGCGACGACGCCTCCCTAATGGCTTCGGCCAAATCAGCGAAATAAAGAATCGCAACCTCCGAAACCCTTTTCGGGCGATGGTTACGGTTGGAAAGACCCCAGAAGGGCGACCTATTTGTAAACCTCTGAAACCGGAATCGTATTTCCCTACTTACAATGACGCTTACGCCGCTCTCGTAGAGTATAACAAAAATCCGTATGATTTGGAGCCGTCCATAACAGTTAGGGAACTTTACGACAAATGGTCAGAAGAGTATTTCAAGACCCTCAAAGCAGATGGGAGCATTCGAGCTGTTACTTCAGCTTGGGCTTACTGCTCGGCAGTCTACGACATGAGGGTGATGGATGTCCGAGCCCGCCATGTGAAAGGTTGTATGGAAGAGGGGACGGCCAAAGTCAGAGGAAAAGAGCAGCATCCGACGGCGAGCATGAAGAACAAGATCAAGTCTCTGTTCAACCTCATGCTTGATTATGCTTTGGAATATGAGCTGGTCGACCGGAATTACTCCCGCACCTTCAACCCGACCGAAGAGACAATCAAAGAGATACAGACAGTAAAGAAGGAGCACATGTCATTTACGGATGAAGAGATGGAACTTCTCTGGAGTCATGTAGACGATAAACGATATGTCGATGTTATGCTCATTCAGTGTTATTCCGGATGGCGGCCGCAGGAGCTCGGATTGCTGGAACTTGAGAATGTTGACCTGGAGGGGTGGACGTTCAAAGGCGGCATGAAAACGGATGCCGGAGAGAACCGTGTTGTGCCGATCCACTCGAAGATACGCTCCTTGGTTGAGCGAAAATATAAAGAGGCCGTCGCGCTTGGCAGCAAGTACCTCTTCAACTGTACGGATGGTCGAAGCGGCAAACCGACGATGATGACCTACCAGCGATACCAGAAGGGATTTGGCATGGTTCGGGACGAGCTGAAACTAAACCCGGAGCATCGTCCGCATGATGGCAGAAAGCACTTTGTCACGGCCTGCAAGAAAGCCGGTGTTGATGAGTACGCCATCAAATATATGGTTGGCCACAAGATTTCGGACATCACTGAGAAGGTCTACACCCAACGGGAATTTGAGTGGTTAAAAGAGGAAATCGAAAAAATAAGATAGGGTGTAGGCATCGCGCTTGCACCCTATTTCGCGTTGACTTTGTATAGTGTGCGAGAAAGGAGAAATCTTTGCCCAAGAGAGGAGGTATGTGTGGATGGCTGATAACCATGAGTTTGAAGCCGAGTTAGCCGAATACAAACGGCTGATTCAGGAATTAGGCTACGCTCCGGTCGAAGACTGAGCGCACGTCCACAGCAAGAAGGAGGGAACTGTTACCGGCAGTTTCCTCCTTTTCCTCTCCTGGGCAAAAATTTCTCGAACACGATGTTCGGGAGAAAACCCACTTTTAAGTAGAGAGAAGATAGAACCAGTATTAAATTGCGCACGGTCGGCATGATTTGGTACACGCGGCTTCATCGACTGCTGATAGCAGCACCTTTACGATGGTTTCGCCGCATCTCATTCATAGCATCGAAGCAAATGCACAGAAAGTTTGAGAGTTTCCTGCTCTCTACTTAAAAGTGGGTTTTCTGTATTTTACTCGCTGTTTGACAGTCACAAATCAGACGCAATTACTATGCCGTAAAAACGACCATCCATTTTGCGACCTTTGGACACATCGGCCACGACTTTCTTTTCCCCACTCAGAACATCCTTGCCCCACTGGGGCGGAACGACATCTCGCAGGGCTTCTTCGGATGAAAGAAACTTGTGAGACTTTTCGGCCAGGACGGACATGATGGACGATACTTCCCAGAGATTCCCGTCTCCGTCAGGTACGAAGCGGCGCTTATCCTCTGGGTTCAAAGCATGGGCGGCATCCGTGGTATGGCGGCACTCATGGCCTCTTTTGTAGCAGCCTGTTTTGGTGCAAGACTCAACTGCACCGTCGCATAAATATAAGGTCTCGCTATGCCGGAGACCTCCTTTCTCAGTATAGGAATTAGCGTATAGGAATAGTGCAGAAACAATATACGAGTTATCTACATCCCCACAAAGTTTTCCACTTCTATCTGCTGTCGAACCTGTTGGAATAGCGGTGTTTAAGGGCAGTTAAGAGCGGTAAATGAAAGCGGATGTTTCTATAATAGAATTTGCAATAATGCGGCAAATCAAGGAGGCCTTGCCGCCCGGCCTTCCGTGGTGGTTTTACGGCCCTCCGGCGGCCCCGGCGCAGCGGCTTCCTCCGGCCCCTGTCATACCGGGCGGCGTGCCAAAGCTGGCGTACAGCGTGGAGGAGGCCGCCGAGGCCCTGGGCGTATCCCGGTCTCTGGTGTACCGGCTGATTCATTAAAGCGGCTTCCCGTCGGTGAAGCTCCGGGGACGGCGGCTGATCTCCGCCGAGCTGCTGGCGGAGTGGGTGCGCCTCCAGGCGGGAGGCGGGGCCTTGTGAGCGCGGAAAAACGTCCTCCCGGCGTTATGCTGTATTTCGCCGAAACACGGCCCTTGCTGGCCCTGATGAACAACGCGGAGCGGGGACAGCTTTTCGCGGCAATTCTGGACTATGCCGAATATGACGTTGAGCCGGTTCTGGGGGACCGGCTGGCGGCAGCGTGGCCGTTTATCAAGGGCAAAATCGACCGGGACGCCGAAATGTACCGGAAGAAATGCGAGAAGTCCGCCGAGGCAATCAACGCCCGCTGAAAGAAGAACGGGAAAAAAGGCTAATTCGGCGGCATACTCTGGAAAGCGTCCGTATTCGCTGGAATACGGACGTATCCAACGGTATGTCCTAGTATACCCTGGAATACTCCTCTTTACGCTGAATTTAGGTTGATAGGCCCGCGCAGTCATGCTATAATGACTATCTGCTTTTCATAACACCCAAGCACAGCCTCACAAAGCAGGCCTGGTTCTATATGTAAGGAGAACTGCTCATGCTGATATTTCTCTTGGCCGCGCTGGAGAGCGAAGAGGACCGCCGGGAATTTGCGGTGATTTACGAGCAGCACCATGCCCGGTTGGAAAATGCCGCTATGCGGATACTCAAGAACCAAACGGACGCGGAGGACGCGGTTCAAAACGCCTTTATGCAGGTCATCCGGCACTTTGAAAAAATTTCTGAGATTTCCTGTAAGGATCTGCCCTTCTGGCTCATTTCCATAGTGAAGAACGAGGCGCTCATAATTCTCCGCAAAAAGAAAAAAGTTGTTTTGCTGGAGGATTGGGACGCTGTTGAAAACGGCGTTTCCGGCATAACAGAGTACGAGGAACTGGTGGACCTGTTTGCCCGGCTTCCGGATACATACAGGGCCGTATTGGAGATGAAATATCTTCTGGGTTATTCATACAAAGAAATCTCTGTCCGCCTTGGCATTTCGGAAACAGCCGTCAACACACGCGCCAGCCGGGGGCGGGCGCTTTTGCGCAAATACATGGAGCAGGAAGGAGTTTGCCCATGACGGATCACGAACTGGACGCGTTGATGCAGCGGGTTTTATTGGATTCCCTCCGGCTTGATTGGGAGAAGCAGGCGGAGCCCGCTTTTGTGCCCTCCGCGCGTTACAAGCGCCAAGTTTCCGGAATGCTGGCAGACCCTTTGGCGTGGGAGCGTAAAAGGGCGGTTCCCGTATGGAAGAACATTGCCCGCCGGACAGCGGCGGTCCTGCTGATTGTTTCGATTGGGTTCGGCAGTCTGTTGGCCGTCAGCCCCGCAGTCAGGGCGGCGGTAAACCAATGGGTTATCGAATGGTATGAAACGCATATCACCTACCGATATACGGGGGAGGATATGGCCGGGGCAATGCCCCAATATGAAATTACGGAATTGCCGGAGGACTACGCCGAGGTCGAAAGCGAGCGCATCGAATGGCCGGGCCAAACGGATATTGCCTACCGGAACGAAGAAACCGGGAAAACAATCTATCTGAGCTATATGCAGATGGTTCAAGGCATCGCTACGGACTTTATTATGGAAGAGTCCGAAATATTGGAAGTCACGGTAAATGGGCTGGACGGTCAGCTTTTCTGGGTGGCCGATTGGGAGAACCATCGGAACGCGGTCACTTGGATCGACCCGGACCGCGGACTACAGTTCATGGTGGAAGCGAATCTTGACAAAACCGATATTTTGCGCATGGCTGAAAGCGTTTCTTTGGTGGAATCGGCAAAATAAAATTTTCCTTAAGCATAATGTGAGGATTTGGCCTCCTTCCGCATTTGTAAAGTAGGGTTTACGGAATCCTGCTGCGCAGCGCGGAAGGAGGCCGCTTTTATGGACTGGCCGCCATAAGCCGGGCGCGGAATGATTGATCGGAGGAATGAAGCATCATGAAAATTGAAGGAGCCCCACAGGTCCGCACAGGGTATCGGAAGTCCGCGGCCTCGGCCACACCGTCAAAAACCTTCGGGCAGGTGCTGGAGGCGAAAACGCAGGACCGTTATGTTCCAAGCGCCCCGCCGCCTCGAACGGAGGCGGAGTTTTCCCTGGCGGAGCGGACCTATGGCTGCGTTACCGTCAGCAACGCAACCCATGCGAAGCTGAAACAGCTGGCGGAGCTGAACGCCCAGGCAGATTATACCGGCATGAGTCCGGACGAAATCTATGCCGAAATCTGGAACCGCTACGATGAAGCCTTCGACGGAAATATGATCGCAATTAGAGCCTATATCGCTGGCCCCGCAGAATGGACTGCCATCAACAATCAGTTTTGTGATGAAATTACGCGCCATATTTACAACCCCGCCATAATCGCCGCGCGGAAAGAGGGCTTGGAGCTGGACGGCAGACCGTATACGGAGTGGACCGACGCGGAAATGGACGCTTTGGATGATTCTTCCATACTTAAAGCATGTAAGACCGTTAATAACGCGCTGATGAAGGTTTTAGGTTACGATGGAATGAGCTTTGAGAAGCGGGAGGCGGCCATCCGGGAGAAATACGCCGGAAAAAATACGACGCTGGATTTTTTGAACATGCAGAGTGAGCTGGATTTGTCCGGCGTCCTGAACCACAAGATGGGGAAAGATCAGGTGCGTACCTACCGCGCCATGCTGAATAACCAGTTTGAGAGAGCCTTTAATCCGAACTACATTATGGTAGTTGGACACGAGAAGGCTTCTTTTATGACGGCGGACCAATGGTACCGCGTGGCGGACCAGCCCTTTGACACGGCCCAATTCGCGGCCGCAATGAAAGACAATTTGCACCGGGTCAGCGGTCACAACGGCTGGACTGAGGACTATGTGAAGCTGCTGGAGGGGCTCTTTGACCACTTTATCACCGGAGCGGTGGACGACAGCCTGGAACAGCTGCTTGATAAGGCAAAGGAATAACGGCCTGGATTAAGGCCCCTATATTGGAAGAAATGCGTAACCATGAAAATTGAAGGGATCCCACAAGCCCGCACAGGGTATCGGAAGTCCGTGGCCTCAGCCACACCGTCAAAAACCTTCGGGCAGGTGATGCAGACGGCCAAAGCCCAGGACCGCTACGTCCCCAGCACCCCGCAGCCCCGGACGGAGCCAGAGTTTTCCCTGGCGGAACGAACTTATTATGGCTTTACCGTCAGCAACGCAACCCACGCGAAACTGAAACAGCTGGCGGAGCTGAACGCCCAGGCCGATTACACCGGCATGGGTCCGGACGAAATCTATGCGGAAATCTGGAACCGCTACGATGAAGCCTTTGATGGGAACATGATCGCCATTCGAAGCTTTATCGGTGGACCAGCAGAATGGGCTGCCATCAACCAACAGTTTGATCGTGAAATTACGCGCCATATTTACAACCCCGCCATAATCGACGCACGGAAAGAGGGCTTGGAGCTGGACGGCAGACCGTATGCGGAGTGGACCGACGCGGAAGTGGATGCATTGGATAGTTCTTCCAGGCTCAAAGCATGTAAGACTGTTGATAACGCGCTGATGAAGGTTTTAGGTTACGACGGAATGAGCTTTGAGGAGCGGGAGGCGGCCATCCAGGAGAAGTACGCCGGAAAAAATACGACGCTGGATTTTTTGAACATGCAGAGTGAGCTGGATTTGTCCGGTGTCCTGAACCATAAGATGGGAAAAGATCAGGCGAGCACCTACCGCGTCATGCTGAGAGAGCGGTTTCAAGAAGCCTTCAATCCGAACAGCATTTCCAAAGTTGGAATCGAGAAGTATACGCCGATGACGGCGGACCAATGGTACCGTGTGGCGGACCAGCCCTTTGACACGGCCCAATTCGCGGCCGCAATGAAAGACAATTTGCACCGGGTCAGCGGCCACAACGGCTGGACTGAGGACTATGTGAAGCTGCTGGAGGGGCTCTTTGACCACTTTATCACCGGAGCGGTGGACGACAGCCTGGACCAGCTGCTCGGAGAGACAAAAGAATAATGGCGTCAGCGATTGGAGGTCACCATGCTTTCAGTAAATAACCAGCGCCAAACAGCGGTACCCTTGACTGCCGCTCCGACGGAAGCCAAAGCCGGAGAAGCCGCCCCAAAGGGCCGTCTCCTTGCAGCGTCCACGGATACCGTCACGATTTCCGGACGGCCGGAGAAGCCCACAGTGAAAAGACCCCTAAGTTTTGGCTGTGCCTTTGGCGAGGACGAAGGGCTCACCGCCCGGATGGACCCGACCCGGTATCCCGTCAGCGTGCATCTGATGGACGTGATCCGCAGCTCCGGGAAGGGATATCCCAAGGAGCTCGAGGCGCTTTTGGACAACTTCGACTTCTACGCCATCAACGTCGGGAAGCTGTACACGGACGCCCATCCTTTGAAGTATTGACCCCTTGCCGCGGCGGTTTACGGGCCGTTGATCCGCAGCTTGATCCAAAGCGGAAAACTTCTCTGCGGAATCCGTGGAACGGGCGGCATGAAAGGCCGTTCCACGGATTCCGGACGGACATTCCCAACGGGGAGCGGAGGGCAAAAATCCATATTGAATATTTTGCGGCTTCATGCTAAAATATCAAGGATTTGGGGTGCGGCAAAAACTGCATGCGTATATATTGTTAGAAGCGCATTCCCCTGCCCCAAATAAAAAGCAGATAAAAGGAAGGTCATGTATGAAGTCGATCAAATCAAAAATCCAAATCAGTATGTTGTCGGTCGTGCTGATAGGCTCGGCACTGATCGGCGTGATTACGGCCCTGCTGAACGCCAGCGGAATTGACGATGTCATGGAAAAGACTTTGGGTCCCGCCACGCAGATGGCCGCAGACGCTGTGGAGTGGAAAATGGGGAGCTACTGGACGGCGCTCCAAGAGGCCGCCGCCTCTGATATTTTCCGGGAATCTGACCCGACCGATCCGGAGCTGGTCCCGCTTCGAGATGATATCGCCCAGCGCAACGGCTTTCTTTACGTCGGCAAAATGGACGCCTCCGGGTTTTCTTCCACGGGATACAGCTACGCGGAAGAGGACTATTTCCAACAGTGCAAGGCTGCCGAGAAACCCTATATCTCCGATATCATGAACGACGGACAGCGGATGATCTTCCTGCTGGAGGTGCCCATCATCACCAATGGCCGCTTTGACGGCGTGGTCTATGGCGGAATCAGCGCCGATTTTCTGTCGGACATTGTAATAAATTTGTCCATAGGCAGCGACGGCGTAGCCTATGTGCTGGACAATAAGGGCAATGTCATTGGCCACCGGGAGGCCTCTATTGTAGAAGAGGGCTCCAACATGATTGAAACCGCAAAAACGGACCCCAGCGTGGCGGATGTAGCGGCTGTGAATCAGCGTATGATCCAAAGGGAAACCGGCTTCGGGGCATATAATTTCTATGGCGACAACAAATTTGTGGGCTTCGCTCCCATTGACGGCAATCAGGAGTGGAGCATCGCCATTGAAACCAGCCAGCGGGAACTCAAATCCTCCTTGGACCGAAGCATTCTGCTGACGATCCTGGTGGTCGTTCTCGTTGTGCTCGCCACATTCCCCGTGGCGGTCAAGGTGGGCAAGTCCATCTCCGGGCCCATTCAGTCCTGCGTCGCCCGGCTTGAGAAGATGGCCGACGGAGATCTGCATACCCCCTCCCCCCGCGTAAAGTCCAAGGATGAAACCGTCCAGCTGGCAAGGGCGCTGGAAACCATGCTGTCCCGTTTGAACGACGTGGCGCAGGATGTGTCCCACCATTTGGGCAAAATGGCGCGGGGAGATTTCCGCGAAACGATCACGCGTACATATTGGGGCGACTTTGTAACCATGGAGCAGTCCATCAAGGCCATCCACAGTTCCTTGAAGGATACGCTTTCCCAAATCAGCCGGTCCGCCGGGGCCGTGGCCGGCAGCGCCGTTCAGGTATCCAACGGCGCGCAGTCCCTGAGCCAGGGGGCCACGGAGCAGGCCAGCGCAATCCATGAACTCTCCGCCACCGCCGACAGCATCGCGGAGAACGCCAGGCAGACCGCGGCCGCGGCAGAGGAGGCCGGGCATTTTGTGGCTCAGGCAGGCGCTCAGCTGGGCGTCAGCGTGGATTATGTGCAAGAGCTGAATAGCGCTATGGAGAAAATATCCGGCTCCTCCACGGAAATCGGCAAGATTATCGATACCATTGAAAACATTGCGTTCCAGACCAACATCCTGGCCCTGAACGCCGCCGTGGAGGCCGCCCGGGCGGGCAGCGCGGGAAAGGGCTTTGCCGTGGTGGCGGATGAGGTGCGGAATCTGGCGTCCAGGTCCGACGAGGCGGCCAAGGCTACCAAGGAGCTGATAGAGGGGTCCATCACCGCTGTTGCGGAGGGCGGCCAGGTGGTTGCAAAGGTAACGGAATCCTTGGGCAAAACCAACTCCATCGCGGAAAACGTGACGATAAAAGTGGACGCGGTCGTAGAGGCGGTAGAAAGCCAGACCACAGCGATCTCCCAGGTGACCGAGGGGATTGACCAAATTTCTTCCGTTATTCAAAGCACCTCCGCCACCTCGGAGCAAAGCGCCGCTACCTCGCAGGAATTGACGGAGCAGTCCCTGCTGATGAACAGCTTGGTGAGCAAGTTCCAGCTAAGTTAAATAAATAGCTCAGAGGCGGCGTGAACGGCTTGTTCACGCCGCCTTTTTACCCTGGCGGGGAATCTTTCCGGTCCGTTCTCCGTGGAATTTTGTTAAATCGTGTTGCCCTTTTCGCCGCCGCGTGCTACAAATTTATTGTGCGGCAAATGAAAAAACTTTTTCCCGATCTGTAATACTTTCCCCTTCCCCGCCGTTTACTCAGTGAATCGGCGCCAATTCAACAAAAAGGAGGAGGGCTTTTATGCTTGCGATCTGCCTGGCCATGCTGGAAACCGAACAGGACCAGCGGCGGTTTACGCGGCTTTTTGAGGCTCATGAGAAGAAAATCTACGCGGTGGTCCTCCGTATCCTGGGGGACCCCACCCGGGCGGAGGACGCCGCCCAGCAGACCTGGCTCAAGCTGGTGCAGAACTGGGACCGGGTTTCCGCCCTGCCCTGGGGGGAGACGGAGGGCTACACCGTCACCGTGGCCAAAAACTGCGCCCTGGACATCCTCCGCGCGGAGCGGAAAACCGTCGCCTTTCCCGAGGACTGGGACCCGCCCGCCCAGGAAGAGCGCCAGGAGGAGTACGACTATCTCGTTTCCCTCATCCGCTCCCTGCCGGAGAACTACCGGCGGATTTTGGAGCTCAAGCTGGTGGAGGAGCAGACCAACCGGGAGATCGCCCGGCGGCTGGGGATGAACGAGTCCACGGTGGCCGTCCGGGTCATGCGGGGCCGGACCATGCTGAAAGAACGCCTGGAAAAGGAGGGATATGCGTATGACGCAGTTTGACATGCTTTTGCGCCGGGCGCTGATGGACGCGAACCTGGCGCAGTATGAACGGGCCCTCCAAAGCGCGGAGGACAAGGAGCCGGACTTCTCCCCCCGCTACCTCCGGGAGCGGATGCGCCTTCTGGCGGACCCCCAGGGCTGGGGGCGGCAGGCCCGGCCCGGAGGCCGGAAACGCCTGGACTGGCGGCTTGCCGCCATCGTGGCGGCGATGCTGCTGCTGTCCGCCTGTGCCTACGCCGTGGCCACGGGGCAGTTCTCCCAGTGGTTCACCTGGTTTGGGGTGAACCCCAACGCGCCGGAGCAGTCCGAGGAGGTCCTGAGACGCACGGGTACGGTCATCGAACAGAGCCAGACCGTGGGAGATACCACATTGACGCTGAATGCCGCCGTGTGGGACGGAACCTACATCTATCTGTCCTTTACCATTGAAAGCCCCAGCCTCCCGGAGGACCTTCAGGCCTATACGCCCCTGCACACGGGGGACTGCCGCCTGATTATGCGGCAGGACCAGTGGGAGGAGTACATAACAAACCGGGTGAAAGAGGACTGCGCCAATCAGAATATGACCCCGGAGGAAACGGAGGAAGCCGTCCGGGCCGCGCTGGAGGAAGGGGCCCGGAAGGACGTCCTATGGCTGTTTTGTCCTGAGACACGGGAGGGGAACGTCCTCTCCTTCCAGGACAACGAGAGCCTCTATTCCGGCTGGTTCACGGAGACGAAGCGGCCGGAGCTGACATTACACCTGGAGAACATCGCCACCTACGCGGACGGAAAAGGCGAGTCTATCATAGACGAAAACGGATACGCCCAGAACCCGGGGCCGGGAGAGATCGTCATCCCGGGTCCCTTCGACCTGACCTTCACGCTGAACGAGCCGATTCTGCCCATCCACTACGGGGGTGCGGACGTGGACGTGACCCTAGGGACGCCGCCCCTGCCGAAGGTCCCCATGCACTTCACGGAACTCCAGCTCTCCGTCACGGGTATGGACCTCAAAGGCGAAATCCTGGCCCAGGTGGATATGACCCCCCAGGAGGGCTATGTCGAGGTGGGGCTGCCGGAGGGTAGCAAGGAGTCGGACCCCCTGCGCATGGTGGATGTACAATACGCCATTTTCGAGGGTCCCTGGGGCCTCTGGATAGAGGACGGGACTTATGTGGATATCACGGATTCGAGCGGCGGCCTCACAAGCGGCTCCGACCTAGGGGAAACCTTCAGAGCCTTCATCAGCCACAGCTTTCCCTATCCCATCGACCCCGCCACGATAACGGCGGTGGATATCGGCGGGGTCCGGGTGGAGCTGAGCGAGCTGGAGCGCCTGCCGGAGCGGATGAACTGAAAAATTTTTTCCGAAATTTTTAAATCCGTGAAATACTATGTCCTCCCCCTCCGTTTAGGTAGCAGAACGGAGCGGGGAGGGCATTCCCTTTCCGCCGAAAAAGAAAGGAAGGTATCCTCATGAAAAACAGAATCGCGTCCTTTACTGGCGGCTTTTTCGCCGCCCTGGCCCTGTCCCTCTGCCTGACCACCGCCCTGGCGGCCTCCGGCAAGGTGAGCTACAACTTCGCCAACGTCTCCATGGACGGGACGCAGAAAATCGCGGCGGGCCAGGACATCACCGCCGCCAATGGGCAGAAAATCCCCGGCTCCATCCTCTACACCGATGAGGCGGGCGGCAAAACCAACTACCTCCCCATTCGCACTATCAGTGAGCTGCTGGGGGTGGAGATCGGGTATGACTCCGCAAGCAAGACGGTCCTGCTGGGGAAGCAGCCCACCAAGCCCGCCACCGAAGCCCAGCCCGCCAGGGACGAGAACGTGATTGACCTCAGCATCCCCAAGGAGGTGCCCCAAAATCCCCGCCGGGGCGACGTGGACCTGATTAAGAGCCGGGGCGGCACGATTCTCCCGGACGACGACCCGAACTCTTACCGGGGCAACGAAAAGGTGTACCGGGATAAGGATGGAAACATCCGGTTCGAGTACCTGGTAGGGAACGACAGCGCCTTGCCAGAGCTGGATAAAAAGGCCAAGGAGATATACCTTGTGAACGGGGATTTCCCCAAAAATAAGAAGGGCGAGAGCTACGGCACCACGCTGTTGGCGGACTATGTGGGCTACGCGCCGGACCTGGAGGTGGAGGTGGAGGGATATAAACGTTTTGCTGAGGAACAGGCGGCCAGAGATGCCCTGGACGGACTCTCCAAGGAGGAGTGCCCCCACGAGTACACTTACCCGATCTACGACAAGGAGGGCGAGTTCCTGCGGAATGCGAAACAAACCTGTGGCGGGCACTTCGAGGGCAAGTCCATGGAGTATGTCCGGAAGGCTCTGGAGGAAGGCAGACTGTGGTGACACGGCGTCAGGCCGGAACCCATTTCAGCCGGCTGGAGCTGGATGTTCCCCTGCCCCATCGACCCCGCCGCGGAAAAGAGCGCGGCGGTTTCCAAGGAGCTTTCCCGGCAGGCCGGAATTCTCAACAGCCTCATTAACCGCTTCCGCATTCAATAAGACCCAAAAACAGGGAGGGCGCGCCTGGCGCGCCTTCCCTGTTTTTTTGAAAAAAGACGTTCTCTCAGCCCTTGCACACGGGGACGATCCAGCCCTTGGTATCGGGAATCTTGCCCCACTGCATGCCGGTCATGGTGTCGTAGAGCTTCTGGGTGACGGGGCCGATTTTCCCGTCGTTGATGAAGACCTTGTCCTCCTTCCAGTCCAGCTCCTTCACCGGGGAGACCACGGCGGCGGTGCCGGTGCCGAAGACCTCCTCCAGCTTGCCCTCGCGGCCCGCCTTCATCACGTCCGCGATGGCCAGGGGGCCCTCGATGACCTCATAGCCCCAGTCCCTGAGAAGCTCGATGCAGCTGCGCCGGGTGACGCCGGGGAGCACCGTGCCTGTGCAGGCGGCGGTGTAGATCTTCCCGTCGATTTTGAAGAGGATGTTCATGCTGCCCACTTCTTCGACGTACTTCTTTTCCACGCCGTCCAGCCACAGCACCTGGGCGAAGCCCTTCCGCTCCGCCTCCTCGCCGGCCTTGATGGACGCGGCGTAGTTGCCGCCGCACTTGGTGAAGCCCGTCAGGCCCGGGGCGGCCCGGATGTACTCGTCCTCCACGTAGATGCGCACCGGGTCAATGCCCTCGGCATAGTAGGCGCCGGAGGGGGCGCAGATGACGCAGAAGGTGTAGTGCTTGCTGGCGTGGACGCCAAGGCCCACGTCGGTGGCGAAGACGAAGGGGCGGATATACAGGGAGGTGCCGTCGGAATGGGGCACCCAGTCCTTTTCCAGCTCCACCAGGGTCTTCACGGCCTGGACGAAGTCCTCCACGGGGACCTGGGGGATGCACATGCGGTCGGAGGAATCCTGCATCCGCTGGGCGTTGCACTCCGGGCGGAAGAGCTGAATGACGTTGTCCACGGAGCGGTAGGCCTTCATGCCCTCGAAAAGCTCCTGAGCGTAGTGGAAGACCACAGTGGCCGGGTCCATGGGGATGGGCGCGTAGGGCACGATGCGGGGGTCGTGCCAGCCCCGGCCGTCGGTATAGTCCATCAGGAACATATGGTCCGAAAAGATCTTGCCGAAGCCCAGCTTGCTCTCGTCGGCGGGCTTGGCCTTGGGGGCGGGGTTTTTCGTGATTTTGATATCCAGCATTGCGAACACTCTCCTGTTTTCCGTATTGGGAGCTGGGCTCCCCTGCCGGGCGGGGCCCGGTTTTTTGCTTTAAATGATTATATGCTTGCCCGGGGACAAAGTCAATGGTTTTTCGCTAAGGAGACATGCGGGGGAAGCGGGCTCCGGCCCGCTTCCCCCTGCTTGGTCTTGTTAGGCGGGCTTCCCGCACTCCAGCCCGCGTTTCAGAGCCTCCAGGTTCAGCGGGACCAGCTTGGCCTTCTTCCCGGTGAACATCTCCGCAATCATGGTTTCAATGGTCTCCTGCTTCAGCGCCCCCGTGGCGGCCACGTAGGCCCCCAGCATCACCATGTTGGCGACCTTGGGGTTTCCCAGCTCCGAGGCGATTTCGTCGCAGGGGACGTAGACCGCCGTCACGTCCTCCCGGCTTACCTTGTCGGGGATGATGCTGCTGTTGACGAACACCGTGCCCCCGGGGGCCACCCGGCTTTCAAACTTCGCCAGAGCCGCCCGGTTCATGGCCACCACCTCGCTGGGCCGCTCCACCAGGGGCGCGCCGATGCGCTCGTCGCTGATGATTACCGTGCAGTTGGCGGTGCCGCCCCGCATCTCGGGGCCGTAGGAGGGAACCCAGGACGCTTCCAGGTCCTCCGCCACGGCGGCCTCCACCAGGTTCTTCCCGATGGACATGACGCCCTGGCCGCCGAAGCCGGACAGAATCACTTCCTTTTTCATATCACGTCGCCTCCGTATCCTTGATAACGCCCAGGGGATAGTAAGCGGCCATATGCTCCATCAGCCATTGGTTGGCCTCGTCGATCTCCATGCCCCAGTTGGTGGGACAGGCCGCCAGCACCTCCACGAAGGTGAAGCCGTCCCCGGCCATCTGGCGCTGGAAGGCCTTTTTCAGGGCCTTTTTCGTCTTGTTCAGGTGGGGGATGTCCGTGACGCAGACCCGCTCGGCGTAGACGCAGCCGTCCAGGGTGGAGAGCATCTCGGCGACCCGGATGGGCATGCCCGCCTGTTCCTTGGTGCGGCCCAGGGGGGCGGTGGTGGCCCGCTGGCCGATGAGGGTGGTGGGGGCCATTTGCCCGCCGGTCATGCCGTAGATGGCGTTGTTGATAAAGATGGTGGTGAATTTCTCCCCCCGCATGGCGGCGTGGACAATCTCCGCCGCGCCGATGGAGGCCAGGTCCCCGTCCCCCTGATAGGTAAAGACGGGCTGGGTGGGGTGGGTGCGCTTGACGGCGGTGGCCACCGCCGGGGCCCGTCCGTGGGCCGCCTCGATGGTGTCGAAGGAAAAGTAGTTCCCGGCGAAGACGGCGCAGCCCACGGGGCAGACGCCGATGGCCGTCCCCAGGGCGTCCATCTCCTCCAGAATCTCGCCGATGAGCTTATGTACGATGCCGTGGGCGCAGCCGGGGCAGTAATGGAGCTCCGTGTCCTGGAGGCCCTTGGTCTTCCGGTAAATCGTCGTCATGTCACTTGACCTCCTTCCAGGCTTCCTGGACCGCCCGCTCCACCTCGGACACGCCGGGGATCTTGCCGCCGCAGCGGCCGTAGAACTTCACGGGCTTCCGCTCCGCAACCGCCAGGTTCACGTCGTCCAGCATCTGCCCCAGGCTCATCTCCACCGTCAGGAAACCCTTCACCCGGTCCAGGTCGGCAATCTCCCGCAGCCGGGCGTAGGGATAGGGCCACAGGGTAATGGGGCGGAACACGCCGGCCTTGATCCCCTGCCGGCGCAGATTCTCCGCCGCCGTCTGGGCCACCCGGGAGGGGGTGCCGTAGGCAACCAGGACCACTTCCGCGTCCTCCAGCAGGATCTCCTCCCAGCGGCATTCGTTCTTCTCCATCTCCAGGACCTTCTTGTGCAGCTCCAGGTTGTGGGCCTCGCAGGAGGGGGCGTCGATGAGCAGGGAGGTGATGAAATTGTTATGGTCCCGGTCCCCCCGGCCGCAGGCGGCCCAGGTCTTCTCCGGGAGCGTTCTCGGGGTCCGCTCCTTCCAGACGATGGGCTCCATCATCTGGCCGATGAGGCCGTCCGCCAGGAGCACCACGGGATTGCGGTACTGGTCGGCGATGTCAAAGGCCTCCTGGGTCAAATCCACCGCCTCCTGGATGTTGGCGGGGGCCAGGACCACGGTGCGGTAATCGCCGTTGCCGCCGCCCCGGGTGGCCTGGAAATAGTCCCCCTGGGCGGGCTGGATGGACCCCAGGCCCGGGCCGCCCCGCATGACGTTGACGATCACGGCGGGCAGCTGGCAGGCCGCCAGATAGCTGATGCCCTCCTGCTTGAGGCTTACGCCGGGGGAGGAGGAGGAGGTCATGGCCCGCACGCCGGAGGCCGCCGCGCCGTATACCATGTTGACGGCGGCCAGCTCCGACTCCGCCTGGACGAAGACGCCCCCCGACTGGGGCATGTGGAGGGACATGTACTCGGGAATCTCGTTCTGGGGGGTGATGGGATAGCCGAAGAAGCAGCGGCAGCCCGCCCGGATGGCGGCCTCAGCGATGGCCTCGCTGCCCTTCCAGATTTCTCGTTTCATGGGACCGGCTCCTTTCAGTCTTTTTCGATGGTGATGATGGAATCGGGGCACATCTTCGCGCAGCTGGCGCAGCCGATGCAGGCGGCCTCGTCCGTGCAGGACGCCGGATGGTAGCCCTTCACGTTGGTGCCGCCCTCCAGGGCCAGAATGTGCTTGGGGCAGACGGCCACGCAGAGCCCGCAGCCCTTGCAGCGGTCCTGGCGGAAGGTGAGGTGGATCGCCATGGTGCAAAATCTCCTTTCCTCTATATAAATTGCCAATTTTATTCCCAGGGTTTCTTCATCCGAATCTCCATGGGGAAGGGGTCCAGGTCCTTCAGCGCTTCCCGGAACCGGGACTCCGCCGCATGACAGGCCACCGGAATCCCCGTCAGGCGGGAAACCTCCTCCGCCAGGGCCGCGCCCTCCCGGACATCCTCCGCTGTGGTCTCGCCGCAGAGGTGGGTGTTGTTCACAAGGCCCGTACAGGCAAGGCCCGTCACCGTCTCGATGGCCCGGAGGACTTCCACGCTGCGCTCCGCCGTGCGGACCTCGGGACGGGCGGCGTTGACCACATAGAGGAGGCGGTAGTCCTCCTTCACGATCCTGGGCCGGTAGCGGGCCAGCACCCGGGCCCCGGAGGGGTCGCCGCCGATGTCCAGCACCCCCCGGACCGTCCGGTCCTCCAGCAGGGCGTGGAGCTCCGCCGGGAGGGCGGGCACGTCCGCGTCCGCCAGGGCCTGGGACGTGGCGATCAGCCGGACGCCCGCCGCCTCCAGCAGCTCCCGGCGCTCCCGGCTGCGGAAGTAGGGGTTTACAATGTCCAGATCCGCCAGGGCCGTCCGTTCCCCCGCCTCCGCCAGGGCCAGGGCCAGGTTCACGGAAAATTCGGTCTTTCCCGTGCCGTAGTGCCCGGTGACCAGGGTCAGGCGGTGGGGAAAGCGCTCCAGGACGGTCAAGAGGACCCCTCCTTCCAGGAAATCGCGCGCAAGTTGTCTGGTATTTTCCCGCGTTGTATGATGTCATTTTATACTAAATTACACAGGCTGTCAAGAGCCTTCTTGTTTTTTCCGGCAAAAGGCGGTATAGTACTCTTACAGTAAATTTCTGATGAACGCAACACGCGCCCGGCGGGTCCGCCGGAGGATGGAGGAGTCTACATGGAAGGCAAACGCGCCAAGCTGTCCGAGCAGACGGCGGACCGGCTTTATGAGTGGATTGTGGAGGAGCGCCGCTATCCCCCCGGCAGCAAGCTGCCCAACGAAAACGAGCTCAGCGGGGCCATGGGGGTCAGCCGCACCACCCTGCGGGAGGCCATCTCCTTTTTGGTTGCCCAGGGGGTGCTGGACATCCGCCGGGGAAAGGGCACCTTTGTGGCGGAGAGCCTCCCCGCCCCGGGGATGGACTTAACCGCCCTGGCGGGGGTCCGATCCCGGGTCCGGGCCAAGGACCTTTTTGAGATGCGGCTGATTTTCGAGCCCGCCACCGTGGCCCTGGCCTGCCGGCGGGCCAGCGACGAGGAGCTGGAGCAGATCCGCAAAAAGGCGGAGCGGGTGGAGCGCATCGCCGCTGAGGGGGGCAACTGGCCCCTGGCGGACCAGGAGTTCCACTGGGCCATCATCAAGGCCTCCCACAACGAGTATATGCGGCGGCTGTACCCCATCATCAACAGCGCCGTGGATGAGATTCTGCAAATCTCCCCCAGCCGCCAGCAGATGCAGGACATCGCCCTGGGGGACAACCGGACCATTTTGGCCTTCCTCCTCAAGCGGGACGAGGAGGGGGCCCGCTGCGCCATGAGCATCCATATGAAGCATTTGATCAACACCCTCCAGGACTGAGGCTGTCCCCCGGACGGGGACAAGATCGCCAAAACGTTCGTCAAAATAGATAAAGAAGACGTCGAAAAATTGTCGGTTTTGATGTTTGCGGTTCCGGGTTTTACCAATTCCTTTTGGCAAAACCCACAATTACCCGGGGACCATTCACAAATTGTCCACAAATTTGTTCAAACCCTCTTAACAAATGGCTGGGGAGGGTGTATAATGCGTTCGCAAGCTGGGGTTCTTTCAGGACTCCCGGGAAGGGGGCGCCCCCTTCCGCGCCGTTTCCTCTTGGAAACGGCGGGCCCAACGGATGAAGCGGAGGATGGTATGGAGAGAACCCCCCAGGAGTGCTTTGAGAAGCTGCTGAACGCCTATTCCCACAACTACGACCTCACGAAGGACGTGGAGACGGAGGAGGGCGGTTCCTTCCCCGCCATGGCCCACTACTTCCTCCGGGATGAGCATTACCTGGTCCGGCGGGATAAGCAGTTCTACGCCACGGAGCAGCACGACTACACCTATTTCCATGTGGCGGACCACCTGGACGCCGCCGGGGCCAAGGCCCTGACGGAGCGGACCCTCAAGGCGGGCCTGGCCGCCATCCGCCCCCACAAGGAGCATATGAGCTCCTTCGTCACCCTGGTGGTCCTGGCGGAGACCATCGACCCGGAGGCGAAGAAGGTCTTGAAGAAGACCCGCTTCCACAAAAACTACCGGCTGTCGCTCCATGGCTGGATGGAGTTTCATATAGCAGCAATGGAATGTTCCACGCGGAGCTTTCTCTCCAATCCAGCCGGGAGGGGGGCCCGCAAGACCCTGGAGGCCAATTTCGCCTCCAAATGAACCTGGGGGATTTCCCCCGCAAACGAGACTCATGAAAGAGGGAGAGTGTTTTCATGAACGGATTAGTACTTCTCATCATCAGCGTCGCTGTGCTGCTCGCCGGCTATGTGCTCTATGGCCGCTGGCTGTGCAAGCAGTGGGGCGTCGGCGAGCTTGACAAGCCCACCCCTGCCCACGCCCTGGAGGACGGCATCGACTACGTCCCCGCCAAGGCCCCCATCCTGATGGGCCACCACTTCTCGTCCATCGCCGGCGCGGGCCCCATCACCGGCCCCATCGGCGCGGCGGGCTTCGGCTGGCTTGCCTGCACGCTGTGGATTCTCATCGGCGGCATCTTCTTCGGCGGCGTCCATGACTTCGGCGCCCTGTTCGCCTCCGTCCGCCACGACGGCAAGTCCATCGGCGAAATCATTTCCACCAACATGAGCAAGCGGGCCAAGATGCTGTTTTTGATCTTCGCCTACCTGACCTTGATCCTGGTGGTGGCGGCCTTCGCCTCCATCGTGGCCGGCACCTTCGGCGCCACCTTCACTGAGGCGGGCGAGGTGGATCTGGTCGCCTCCGAGGCCAACGCCCGGGTGGCCATGGTCTCCCTGCTGTTCATCGCCATCGCCATTGTCTTCGGCTTCCTGGTGTACCGCCGGAATGCCCCCATGTCCGTGGCCAGCGTGATCGGCGTCATCGCCATCGTGGCCATCATCGCCGTCGGCATGAACTTCCACCCCATCTACCTGAGCAAGGACGCCTGGATGTGGATCTGCGGCATTTACATCGCCATCGCCTCCGTCACCCCGGTTTGGATTCTGCTCCAGCCCCGCGACTACCTGAGCTCCTTCCTGCTGTACGCCATGCTGGCCCTGGCGGTCATCGCCGTGGTGCTGGCCCGGCCCGACATGGGGAGCATGGCCGTGGTGAACACCTTCGTGGTCACCAACCCCGACACCGGCGCGGGCAACCCCATCTTCCCCGTCCTGTTCACCACCATCGCCTGCGGCGCAATCTCAGGCTTCCACTCCCTGGTCTCCTCCGGCACCACCTCCAAGCAGCTGGATAAGGAGACCGACGCGAAGCCCATCGCTTACGGCGGCATGCTGCTGGAGTGCGTCCTGGCCATCCTGACCCTGTGCGCCGTGGCCTATGCCTACAGCTGGAACGCGGCCAACCCCGACAATGCCCTGGCGGGCGCCACCGCCATCTTCGGCGGCGGCCTGGCCCACATGATTGACGACTCCATCCCCGGCACCTACAGCATCCTCTACACCCTGCTGGTGCTGACCTACTCCGCCTTCTGCCTGACCTCCCTGGACACCGCCACCCGTCTGGCCCGGTTCATGTTCCAGGAGTTCTGGCTGGACTCCAGCAAGGGCGAGACCCCGGAGAACGTCACCGGCTACAAGAAGGTCCTCTCCAACATGTATGTCTCCACCGCCATCACCGTGGTGCTGGGCGTGCTGCTGGGCCTGAACGGCTATGAGAAGATCTGGGCGCTGTTTGGCTCCGCCAACCAGCTGCTGGCGGGCCTGGGCCTGCTGGCGGTGGCCACCTGGCTGGGCAACATTGGCAAGAACAACAAGATGTTCCTGCTTCCCATGGGCTTCATGATCATCGTCACCATCTGCTCCCTGCTGGTCAACACCAAAAACCAGATTGCGGTCATCTCCGCCGGCGGCGCGGACTGGGGCCCCTATGTCCAGGCCATTCTGGGCATCCTGCTGGTGGTCCTGGCGGTCATTCTGGCCATCGAGGGCTGCGTGACCATCGCCCATCCCAAGAAGAATCAGAAGGTCTGAGCGAACCCATGAGCGGAGCGCCAGTCTCCGCCGGGCGCGAAGCCTTTTGTCCCGGATGAAAAGAAGAGAAGGGCCCGGCGGGTATATCCCGCCGGGCCCTTCGGCCGTTTACTCCTGGTCTTTGGCCAGGGCGATTTTATCCAGCAGTTCCAGGATTTCCTGCCTCGTGTAGTCCTCCTTTTCCCCGGTGCTGAAAATCAGGCGGAGATCGTACAACAAAGCCTTCTGCGTATCCTTACGCTCTTTTTCAGTACCCATAAACAGCACCTCCTTGCAGCTATTATACCGGCTTTTCCGCCCCGGCGCAAGCGGTATTTCCCGCCGCCGACAGAATCCCCATGGTTTTTCATGCCCTGTCCGGTAGAATGGGACAAATTGGAAGGAGGCGTTTCCATGGGTGAGGAAAAGCGGGTGCTGCGGCTGGAGGTGGAATCCATCCGCCCCAATCCCCGCCAGCCCCGGCGGCTGTTTGACGAGGGGGCCCTGCGGGAGCTGGCGGCGTCCATCCGCCGCCACGGGGTGGTGCAGCCCCTGGTGGTCCGGCGGCGGCCCGACGGCTGGGAACTGGTGGCGGGGGAGCGGCGGCTCCGGGCGGCGAGGCTGGCGGGTCTTACGGCGGTGCCCTGCGTAGAGGCGGAGGTGGACGAGCGGGAGTCCGCCCTGCTGGCCCTGGTGGAGAATTTGCAGCGCCAGGACCTCCACTACTTCGAGGAGGCCGCCGCCATCGCGGACTATCTCCGGCGCACCGGGGCCACCCAGGAGGAGGCCGCCGCCCAGCTGGGGCGGTCGCCCTCGGCGGTGGCCAACAAGCTGCGGCTTCTCCGGCTGGCCCCGGCCTGTCAGGCGCTGCTGCTGGAAACCGGCCTGACGGAGCGCCACGCCCGGGCCCTCCTCCGGCTGGAGGACCAGGAGGAGCGGCTGGCCATGGCCCGCCGGGCGGCGGAGCGGGGCTGGAACGTGGCCCAGACGGAGCAGCACGTAGAGCGGCGGGTCCAGGAGCTTCAGGCGGCGGCTCCGGCGGGGCGGCGGACGTACATTTTAAAGGACGTGCGGCTGTTTTTAAACAGCGTGGACCGGGGGCTGCGCATCGTCCGGGAGGCCGGGGTGGAGGCCCGGTGCCTCCGGGAGGACACGGAGGAGGAAATCGTCATGACAATTCGGATTCCCCGGAGGCCGGGGAGCTGAACGCCCCGGCGGAAGGCCCTGTTTTCTTGTTACTATATTGTAATCACTTTTTCCGAAAATCTGTGTTAGAATACTCAAAGAGAGAAACGGCCCGTGTGTGGGGCCGAAAAAGGAGGGGACTTCATGGGACAGCTGACAAATGAAGTCAAGGCGGGCGGCGCACGGGTGAAAAAGGGCTCCGCCGTTCCGGTAATCGCCGCCCTGGCCCTCACCGCCGCCATCATGGCGGGGGCCTACGCCGGGCTCTGCGCCTGGGCCGGTTCCCGGACCGTCTTTTACCCGAGGGAGACCATCAGCGGCGTGGACGTGGGGGGCCTTACCGTGGAGCAGGCCGGCCAGGTGCTGGCCGGGGCCCTGCCGGGAAGAACGCTTGCCGTCTCCACCGTCCAGACGGCCGAGAAGGAGGGCTGGCCGGCGGACGCCGGGGGGGCCTCCGTCACCCTGGGGGAGCTGGGCTATACCGCCGAGCAGTGCCCCGGCATCGCCCAGCGGCATTTTGACCAGCAGGCCGCCGCCCCCTTCCTCAGCCGGGGGGCCCGGGTGCTGTCCCTCCTCACCGACGGCGAGGAGGACGGACTGACCGCCGGGGACCGGGACGAGGAGGCCTTTCGCCGGGGCGTGGCCCAGGTGGCGGAGGACCTGGCCCTGGAGCCGGTGGACGGCGCCTATGAGGTCCGGGAGGACGAGATTCTGCTGACCAAGGAGGCCAACGGCCGCTCTGTGGGAGAAGCCGGGCTGGCCCTGGCTCTGGAGGAGGCCGCCGCCTCGGCGGCGACGGAGGTCCAGGTGGACGCGACCACCCATTCCGCCCGCCCCCTGTCCATTCAGGAGGTTCACGAGGCCGTGTCCGGCGAGATGGAAAACGCCCGCTACGACCAGGAAACCGGGGGCATCCTGCCGGAGAAGCGGGGGGCGTCCTTTGACACCGTGTCCGCCCAGCGGGTGCTGAACGCCGCCCTGCCGGGGGAAACCGTCTCCGTCCCCGCCGACATCCAGGAGCCGGAGATCACGGCGGAGGACTTGAAAGCCGTCCTCTTCCGGGACCTTCTGGGTGAGTGCACCACCCATGTGGGGGGCACCGCCGCCCGGGTCAGCAACGTGAAGCTGGCCTCCGCCGCCTTTGACGGGACGGTGATGAACAGCGGGGACGTGTTTTCCTACAACGAAACCGTGGGCCAGCGGACGGAGGCCAAGGGCTACAAGGCCGCCCCCGCCTACGTCCAGGGGGAGACCGTGGACGA
This sequence comes from uncultured Oscillibacter sp., assembly GCF_950073225.1. NCBI lineage: Bacteria > Bacillati > Bacillota > Clostridia > Eubacteriales > Oscillospiraceae > Oscillibacter > uncultured Oscillibacter sp. The sequence goes on along the minus strand of NZ_CATMPS010000010.1, from coordinate 56,865 downwards.
GATTGGCGGCGGCGTGTGTCAGCCCTCCTCCACGCTGTATTACGCCTGCCTGCTTGCCAACATGGAAATCACCGAGCGTTACGCCCACCGCTACATTCCCGCCTACATCACCCGGGGCATGGACGCCACGGTGTCCTGGGGCGGGCCGGATTACAAGTTTACCAACAACACCCAATACCCCGTGAAGATTGTGGCAAAGTACGATAAGGGCTATCTTACCGTCCAGCTCTGGGGCACCAAGACCGACGATCTGACGGTGAAGATGACCTATGAGACCCTGTCCACCACTCCCTTCGAGGAGGTGGAGCAGCTGGACCCCTCCCTGGCCCCGGGCCAGCGGCAGGTGAAGGTCACCCCCTACACCGGCTATAAGGTGAAGACCTACCGGAACATTTTCGACGGAAGCGGAAATCTCCTCTCCAGCGACGTGGAGGATGTCAGCGACTACAAGCACCGGGACCGCCTGGTCCTGGTGGGCCCGCCCAAGGAGGACGCCCCGCCGGCCTCCGCCCCTGTGGTCCCCGGCACCCCGGCGGAGCAGGAGCCCGCGCCCCCCGCCGAAACCCCGGAACCCAGCGTTCCCGCCGCGGGCCCGGCGGAGATTCCCGCCGAACCGGAAACCCCGGCGGAGCCCGCGGAGCCGCCCGCCATTGTGGTCATCCCTCCCTCGGAGGAATGAGCCCCCGGCTGCTGTGATAAGAAAGAAGGCCCCCGGCTTACGCCGGGGGCCTTTCCCTCGTCAAAGGGGACATACTAGAAGGAGTCTTGGAAAGGAGTGCTTCTCATGATCAAAAAGAGCCTGACGCCCTTGCTACTGTGGGCCGCCCTGGGCCTGGGGGCCTGGTCCTGCCGCTCCGCCCTGACGGCGGATGGGATCGCCGCCTGGACGCCGGGGCAGTCCTGGCTGGCGGCCCTGGCCCTGCTGGGGCTGTATGTTCTCAAGGGCCTGACGGCGGCGTTCCCCTCCACGGCCCTGGCGGCAGCGGCGGGGCTGGTGCTCCCCTTTCCCCTGGCCCTGGGGACAAACCTCTGCGGCGCGGCGGCGGCCCAGGCGGGGCCGTATTTCATCGGGCGGCGGAAACAGGGGGCCCTGGGGGAGCTGACCGCCCGGCACCCCCGGCTGGCGGCCCTGCGGGAGGGCCCGGCGAAGGGGCGGGAGGTGTGTTTGCTGCGCCTGGCGGGGGTGCTTCCGGTGGAGCTGGTAAGCCTCTGGCTGGGGGCGGCGGGAACGCCCCGGCGGGCCTATTTCGCCGGGGGGCTGCTGGGGAGCTTTCCCCGGGTGCTGTCCGCCACGGTGCTGGGGGCGGCGCTGTGGGACCTGGGCGGGGCGCGGTTCTGGGCCTCCTGCGTCTTCGGCTGGGCGCTGACGGGGGCGGCCCTGGCGGTGTGGGGCAGGGAGTGGGCGGTTCAGCCCCGCTCCTTCCTCAGCCGCCGGATATCCTCCCCGAAAAAGGGCAGGACCTGATACTCCCCCTCGATGCGGGAAACAATCTGGGGCGTGTAGCGCCGCCCAAGGTCGTCCAGCTTCAAATTTGTGCTGAGGATGGCGGCCCGGCGGTTGATGACGCGGGTGTTGACGATGGTGTACAGGGCGCTTTGAACAAAGGGGGTGGTCATCTCCGTGCCCAAGTCGTCCAGAATCAAAAGGTCGCAGTCCAGCACCCGGTCCACGTCGGCCTCCACGGCCTCCCCCTCCTCCCGGCCGAATTTCCGGGCCTCAAAGCGGTCGAAGACATGGGCGGCGGTGTCGTAGACCACGGAAAAGCCCTCGGCGCTGACCTCCCGGGCGATGGCGGCGGAGAGGAAGGTCTTCCCCAGACCCGGGTCCCCGGTGAGGAGCAGGTTCCCGCTCCCCGGGCCGAAGGCGGCGGCGTAGCGCTTGCAGGTCCGGTAAATCCAGTCCATATTCTCCCGGGGGGAGACTCCCAGGGCCGGGTCCTCCGTTTCGGAGTACCATTCCAAAGAAAAGGACTCGAAGCTCTGGTTCCCCAGGTCCAGCATCCGGGAGAGCTCCTTTTGCTGCTCCCGGGCGCAGTAGGCCCGGAGGCACCGGCACATCCGCCCCTCCCGCCAGCCGGAATCCCCGCACAGGGGGCAGGCGGGCTTTTCCTCCAGGCAGTCCGCCGGGAGGCCCAGGCCCTCTAAAAGCAGCCTCCGCTCCTCCTGAAGGCCCAGGTTCTGCTTTTTCAGGGCCTCCACCGCCGCCCGGGGGTCCGTCCCCTTCCGCAGGGCGGTGGAGAGGATGCGGCTCATGGTGGCCCGGAGCTCCGCGTCGATCTCCCGGAGGCGGGGCTGGCGGAGGAACACGCTCTCCCGCCGGTCCCGGGCCCGGTCCTCCCGGTCCCGCTTGTCGTCCTCGAACCGCCGGAGGGCCCGGCGGACAATCTTCCCGTCATAGGCCATGGGTCATCCCTCCTTCTCTCGCTGCCGGATGTACTTGCGCATCCAGGCGTTGCCCGCGCCCTTGCCGTCGGACGTCCGGATGTTGAACGCCGCCGGAGTCTGCCGGGTGCGCTTGTCCCCGGCCTCGATTTCGTCCACGGTGTGGAGCCCCGCCTCGTGCCAGCGGCGGAGAATGCCGTTGCAGTAGCTCCACTTGAACTCGTGGCACTTGAGGACGGTTTTCTCATAGGCCAGGGCGGCGGCCTCCGGGGAGAAGCCCCACTCCAGCCATTGGAGGAGGAATTTCTCCTCCTCCCGCACCGGGAGCCGGTCCCCCAGGCGGAGGGCCCGCATGTAGGCCGGGACGGCCTCCCGCTTCCGGCCATAGTCCCGGAGGTACCCGGCGGCGGCGGCCTGGGTGTCGATGCCCCGGCGGGCCCAGGCGTAGCCCTCCCGCTCGATTTGGCGGAGGGTGGGCCTCCGGCCCGGCCCGAGGCGGGCGGCGGTGCGCTCCGCGCAGTGGCACACCAGGAGGTAGATCACGTCGGAGGGAAGGCCTAAGTAATCGTACAGCCCCAGCAGGACCGAGATATCCGCCGTGGTGAGGCGCTTGCCCAGCTTCCGCTCTACCTCGGCGGTGAGGCGGCGGAAGTCCGCGCTCTCCTCCAGCTTCCCGGCCACCTCGCTTTGCTGGTAGACGGGGGGCTCGTCGGCGGGCTCGGGAGGAGGGGCCTGCGGGGCGATGAGCCCCAGGTCCCGGAGGGCGGCCTCCGCCGCCTCGATGCGGCCCTTGTCCCAGCGGAGCTCCCCCGCCAGGGAGCGGGGAGGCGTGTCGCCATGGCGGCGGAGCAGGGCCAGATACAGCAGGGCGGCGTCCCCGTCCCCCCGGTCCAGGAGGCGCTTTACCGCCTGGGGGGAGAGGGTGACGGGGTCGTCGGGGGCGTGGACGAGGACGCTTGGCATGGGAGCGCCTCCTTTCTTTTGTGGGGCTTACGGCTGCGATTGCTGTGAAACACAGAAACCGCCACCCTGCACGGTGACGGTTTCTATTGATTAGAAACTAGCTGCCTCAATGGGCCGCCCGCTTGCCGCGGCGCCTGGCTACATTATAGCCCAGGGCTCCCCCCGCTGTCAAGCCCCGGGGCTGTTTCAGCGCCCGCCGTTTTTGCGGCGGGCGTTTCGTTTTCCCTTGACAGTCCCGGCCCTATCGCCTATGATAGGCTCTGTTGAAAACAAATGAGAAGGAGCCCTTTCATGGAACTGCAAGCCATTTATCAAACCCTGGGCGTCAGCCCCGAGGTCTTCGCTTACGGGGAGGCGGCGCTGGAACGTCTCCGGGACCGCTTCACGGACATCGACCGCACCGCCGAGTACAACCAGGCCAAGGTCCTCCGCGCCATGCAGCAAAACCGGGTCAACGCCACCCACTTCGCCGCCACCACCGGCTATGGCTATGACGACGAGGGCCGGGACAACCTGGAACGGGTCTACGCCGCCGTCTTTCACACGGAGGCCGCCCTGGTCCGGCCTCAGATTACCTGCGGCACCCACGCCCTTGCCGTGGCCCTGTCCGCCAACCTTCTGCCGGGGGACGAGCTCCTCTCCCCCGTGGGGGCCCCCTACGACACGCTGGAGGAGGTCATCGGCATCCGGCCCTCCAAGTGCTCCTTGCGGGAATACGGCGTCACCTACCGGCAGGCCGATCTGCTGCCGGGGGGCGGCTTTGACTATGAAGCCATCCGCTCCCGCATCAACGAGCGGACCAAGCTCATCACCATCCAGCGCTCCAAGGGCTACGCCACCCGGCCCAGCTTCTCCGTGGCCGGGATTGGGGAGCTCATCGCCTTTTGCAAATCCGTCAAGCCGGACGTGAAGGTCATGGTGGACAACTGCTACGGCGAGTTTGTGGAGACGCGGGAGCCCTCGGACCTGGGGGCCGACATGGTGGTGGGAAGCCTCATCAAAAACCCCGGCGGGGGCCTGGCCCCCATCGGCGGGTACATCTGCGGCACAAAGGAATGCGTGGAGCGCTGCGCCTACCGCCTCTCCGCCCCGGGCCTGGGGCAGGAGGTGGGGGCCAACCTGGGGCTGATGCCCGCCTTTTACCAGGGCCTCTTCCTGGCGCCCACGGTGACGGCGGGGGCGCTGAAGGGGGCGGTCTTCGCCGCGAACCTCTATGAGGGCCTGGGCTTTCCCTGCGTGCCCAATGCCGCGGAGGAGCGCCACGACATCATCCAGGCCGTCACCCTGGGGAGCCGGGAGGCCATGCTGGCCTTCTGCCGGGGGATTCAGGCCGCCGCGCCGGTGGACAGCTACGTCACCCCGGAGCCCTGGGCCATGCCGGGCTATGACAGCGAGGTGGTCATGGCCGCCGGGGCCTTCGTCCAGGGCAGCTCCATCGAGCTCTCCGCCGACGGGCCCATCCGCCCGCCCTACGCCGTGTACTTCCAGGGGGGGCTCACCTGGCAGCACGCGAAGCTTGGCATCCTGATGAGCCTTCAGAAGCTGGCGGAGGCGGGGCTGGCGAAGCTGCCGGAGTGAGGAGGATGGTATCATGAGACTGCAAAGCGCGATTTTCGATATGGACGGGACGCTGCTGGACTCCATGGGCATGTGGCGGACCCTGGGAAGCACCCTGGCGCAAAACCACGGGGCGGTTCCCCCGCCGGGTCTGGATCTCCGGGTGGCCTCCCTGGGCCTTTGGGAGGGCACGGCTTACTGCAAGGAGGCCTGCGGCCTTCCGGGCACGGTGGAGGAGCTGGTGCAGGAGATTTGGGGGCAGATTGAGGCATTCTACCGCCATGACGTGCGCCCCAAGCCGGGGCTGGTCCGCTTCCTCTCCATTTTAAAGATGGAGGGGGTTTGGATGTACGTGGCCACCGCCACGGACCGCCCCCTGGCGGAGGCGGCGCTGAAAACCGCGGGCATCGACGGCTTCTTCCGGGGGATGATCACCAGCCGGGAGGCGGGCCAGACCAAGCGGGAGGGGCCGGAGATTTACGAGCGGGCCCTGCGCCGCCTCCGGTCCAACAAGAAGGATACCGTGGTGTTTGAAGACGCCCTCCACGCCCTGCGGACCGCCAAGGCGGCGGGCTTCCGCACGGCGGCGGTGTACGACGAGTCGGAGCCGGAGCAGGAGGAGCTGCGCCGCCTGGCGGATTATTATATTGAGAGCTTTGAGGAAATGACGCTGGCGGAGTGAGGGCCGTCGGTGCGCCTCTTGTAAAAAAGCGTCCGCGAGCCCCGCCGCGCGGTTCGCAGGTGAACGCGAAGAAATTCCCCGCCCGGCGGAGCTTTCCGCCGGGATGATAGAAAAATGGCTTCTGTCATTTCTGACAGAAGCCATTTTTTTGAAAACTTAGTCGGGATATGCGGTGTAGCAGTCGAAGCTGCCATTGGAGGTGCTTGTTGGGGTTCGGTTCCAACCAATGACGTAACCATTTTTTCCAGAAGCTGCATCTGTAGTGTATACACGTGTGCTTGTTGCGTATCCGTCAACAGGGCCAACGCACATTGTGACGTGCATTAGGTAGCCGTCATTATCAATTTTGACCATCAGGTCTCCAGAGCGGAGATTGCTTGTAGTCGTCTTTTTCCAGGTGACGCCGGTCTGACCGAAGATTTCGTCAGCGACGAACGCGGCCCAGCCACCGCAGCCGATAGTTGTGCTGCATTTCTTGCCGTCTGAGTCAATATATTGCTTGACAGTTTTGTCAATACAGTTGGCGTATGGGCCTCTGCCAGAGTTCAGTCCAGCATAGCCGTTGATAAAGCTGGTGCCATTGGGATACTGAGATTTCAACTGGTTCAGAATCTCGGTGATGTTAGCTTCCGTAATGGGCTTTCCGTTGGTCAGAGTGCCAGCAGCGGGAGTGCTGGGCGTTTCGGGAGTCGTGGGAGTGCTGGGGGTCTCAGGCTCAGGGTCTGCGGGGGTTTCCGACGCGGGGGCTTCGACAGGAACGGCCTGTGTCATGCGGTAGATGACCACCGCCGCCTGACCGCGGTTCATCGTGACTTCCCCGCCGAAGGTCCCGTCGGAGTAGCCGCCGATGATGCCCAGGGCGTACACGTTGGCAACCGCGTCACGGTACTGGCTGGGAATGCTGGAATAGTCGGTAATCTGAGAGACGGCGGCGGCTTTTTCGGCCTCTCCGGCGGCAAAGCCCTTCTTGGTCATGATATTCGTCATGAGCTGGGCCATGTCATACCGGGAAATGCCTTGGTTCATCTCCTGGCTGTTCTTGAAGATGGTCTCGAAGCTGGTATTTGTGAGAATGTCGTTCACATACAGAGCCATGCTGTTGGGAACAAAGGTTCCGTACTTGAGATAGGTTTCCGTGTTGTACTCGGCAAGGTCGTCCGCGAAAAACGCTCTGGAGAGCATGACGACGAAGTTATTGCGGGTGACCGTCTTGCTGGGCTGGAAGGTCCCGTCGGAATAGCCGCCGGCGATGCCGTTTTCGGCACAGTATAAAATTCCGCCATAAAAGGCGTGGCCGGCAGGAACATCCGAAAACTCCGCCGCCCCCGCCGGGACGCAGAGGCCCAGGCACAGCGCCAGAGCCAAAACCAAGGAACATAGTCGTTTCATCAGTACCGCTCTCCTCATATCATATTTGCTGCCGCTCAGCGGTCCGGCCCGTGGGGGCGGGGTTCTCCCGTCCCCCTCGGGTTTGCGCGGGGCCGCCGAGACAAACAAAAGCGGTGCGAGATATAAAATCCCCACCGCATATCAGACACAAACCCCAAACCCGGCCTTGTAAATTCATGAAAAGTCCGGTATAATGAGACTGGCACAGTTATACTGTTGTGTGGGAGGTTGGAGCTCCCGCATAGGGGCGTTAGGGATTGCCGTCCCTTTCGCCCTGCCTTTGTTTATCCCATGCTTCCATTATAATCCCGCAAGCCGCAAAAAGCAAGGTATTATAAGGAAAAAGCAAAGAGAAAACCCTGTAACCATTGCGGCTACAGGGTTTTTGATGGCGGAGAAGGAGGGATTCGAACCCTCGAGACCCTTTAGGGGCCTACATGATTTCCAATCATGCGCCCTCGACCAACTAGGCGACTTCTCCATCGCTGCCGGTTGTTCCGCCGAGATGATCCCGGCGTTCTTTCAACAACCAGTGCAGAACAGTAGTTATTATACCAGAGGATTTCCCAAAGTCAAGCCCTTTTTCAATTTTTCTTAAGCGGGTTCTTTTCCGGCCCGGAAAAGAAAGTCTCCTCCTCCCTTCTTGACAAGGTAATCGTTTACCGATATAATATGAACCGCGCGAAACTCCGGGAGTCCCGCCCTCCGGCGGGAGCCCGAAAAAATATGAAAAGGAAAGGATTGGACGACTATGATCTATTCCACCGAAGTGCAGAACATGTGCCCCGTCGCCAAGGGCGCGTACCACGGTCCCGCCCCCATTCCCGAGGAGGGCAAATGGGTCCAGGCCAAGGAGATCAAAGACATCTCCGGCCTCACCCACGGCGTGGGCTGGTGCGCCCCCCAGCAGGGCGCGTGCAAGCTGACCCTCAACGTCAAGGACGGCGTGATTGAGGAGGCGCTGGTGGAGACGCTGGGCTGCTCCGGCATGACCCACTCCGCCGCCATGGCCTCTGAAATTCTTATCGGCAAGACCCTGCTGGAGGCCCTGAACACCGACCTGGTGTGCGACGCCATCAACACCGCCATGCGGGAGCTGTTCCTCCAGATCGTCTACGGCCGCACCCAGACCGCGTTTTCCGAGGGCGGCCTGCCCATCGGCGCGTCCCTGGAGGACCTGGGCAAGGGCCTTCGGTCCCAGGTGGGCACCATGTTCGGCACCAAGGCCAAGGGCCCCCGGTATCTCGAAATGGCCGAGGGCTACGTCACCCGCATCGCCCTGAACAAAGACGATGAAATCATCGGCTATGAATTCGTGAACCTGGGCAAAATGATGGACGCCATCAAAAAGGGAACCGACGCCAACCAGGCTCTGGAAGGCGCCAAGGGCCACTACGGCCAGTTCGACGGGGCCGCCAAGTATATCGACCCCCGTCACGAGTAAGAAAAGGAGGAATTGAGAAATGGCTCTGTTTGAAAGCTACGAGAGAAGAATCGAGAAGATCAATTCCGTCCTGTCTCAGTACGGAATCAAGAGCGTGGAGGAGTGCCGGGACATCTGCAAGGCCGCCGGCTTCGACCCCTACGAGATTGTCAAGGGCATCCAGCCCATCTGCTTTGAAAACGCCTGCTGGGCCTACTGCGTGGGCGCGGCCATCGCGCTGAAAAAGAACGTCTCCACCGCCGCCGAGGCCGCCGAGGCCATCGGCGAGGGTCTCCAGGCCTTCTGCATCCCCGGATCCGTGGCCGACGACCGCAAGGTGGGCCTGGGCCACGGCAACCTTGGCGCCATGCTGCTGCGGGACGAGACGAAGTGCTTCGCCTTCCTGGCGGGCCACGAGTCCTTCGCCGCCGCCGAGGGCGCCATCGGCATCGTCCGCAACGCCAACAAGGCCCGGAAGGAGCCCCTGCGGGTTATCCTCAACGGCCTGGGCAAGGACGCCGCCCAGATCATCAGCCGGATCAACGGCTTCACCTATGTCCAGACCCAGTTTGACTACGGCACCGGCGAGGTGAAGGTGGTCAAGGAGTTCAAATACTCCGAGGGCGAGCGGGCAAATGTCCGCTGCTACGGCGCGGACGACGTCCGGGAGGGCGTGGCCATCATGCACCTGGAGGGCGTGGACGTGTCCATCACCGGCAACTCCACCAACCCCACCCGGTTCCAGCACCCCGTGGCGGGCACCTATAAGAAGGAGTGCGTAGAGCTGGGGAAGAAGTACTTCTCCGTGGCCTCCGGCGGCGGCACGGGCCGGACCCTGCACCCCGACAACATGGCCGCGGGCCCCGCTTCCTACGGCATGACCGACACCATGGGCCGGATGCACTCCGACGCCCAGTTCGCCGGTTCCAGCTCCGTCCCCGCCCATGTGGAGATGATGGGCTTCCTGGGCATGGGCAACAACCCCATGGTGGGCGCGACGGTGGCCGTGGCGGTTGCCGTGTCCGAGAGCAAGAAGTAAGCAGGACCTTCGCCGGTCCATGAAACGAAAAACAGGAGCCGCGTTCCCCGGCGGAAGAGCGCCGGGACGTGGTTCCTGTTTTTTGCGCTGCGGCTATGCCTATGACCCCGCTGTGGGCGACCCCGACAACAGCGTCGCCCCCGGCACCCCCTGGGACCAGGCCCCCGAAAGCTGGGTCTGCCCCGTCTGCGGGATGGGCAAGGACGTGTTCGAGAAGGAATAAGGATAAGATAAGGGCGGAGCTTTGGCTCCGCCCTTGCGTGCGTTCCCAGTGGAAATTTGTTCAACCCAGGTAGGGACCAAATACACACAGACGATTCACATAATCGTATAGCGGCGTGTCCGTATACTCGGAAGCCTCCAAAAGCAGGCAGGCGGCTTCATAAGCGTCGATAGCCGAATCCAGGTCCATGCCATAGTCATAACCGGCAAAATTTTTTTCTATACTGGCGCTGGTGTATTCCGCCTGGGCCCAGCATTGGTCGCCGGCTTGAATATACTGAATAATCTCCTGAAACAGATCGTCGGGTATCTGGGAATTTGTGCCATATGTATACTGCAGCTCCGGTGCATTGAGGTGGGTGTATCGTTTTTCATACGCCTCTATCTCAAGGGGCAGTTCGTCCGCTTCCTCGGGAAGGGGCTCTCCATAGACCGGAAACTCCTCATAACTGCTGTCGTGCAACTCCTCAGCCGTGTCCTGGGCCACGCTGTCTCCGGCCTTCGGTTCGGAAAAGCGTATGGAATTGGTGACGGTTTCACAGAGGGTAAAAAAGTCCTCCCGGTCCGTATCCTCGGGCGCGGTGACTATCAAAACGATTCGGATGATACCGCCATCGTCCACAAAGCCGCCATAGTTTTTATATCTATAGCCCAGCTCCGTAATGAGCGCCCCAAAGGAATCGTCTGCCGCGGTATAGGAAAAGCCATAGCTCTCAGGAGTGGAAAAGCTGTCCAGCAAATTAAAGGTCTGATACATCCCGCTCCAGCTGATGATTTCGTCAGCCAGGTCCAGCCTTTCAAAATCTTCATACAGAATCGCGGGATCCTTTCCCGCCAAAACAAGGAGTTCCTCAGCCCTACTCAGAGAGGAAATTCGAGAACACATCAGCACTAAGCCCTTATCCCCGCCGTCTATAGAATAATTGATTTCATCCTCCGCAACCACTTTGGATTCTCCCTCCGTGCCAAAGGCTGTGGGGCAGTCAAACGCAATGCCAAAAACGGGAACTTCATGGGTTTGGCACTCGATGGTATCTTTCCCGCCCTCCTCCGGCGCGGACTCGGATACAGCAAAGTCTGCGGAGGCGGCAGAGTCCTCGGGAAGAGGGTTAGACTGCTTGGCCTCCTTGGAGCAGGCGGACAAGGAGAGCGCCAGGAAAACGCAGAGCGCTATGGACAATGTCATTAAGTTAAGCGTTTTGGGCCGCACAATAAAAAGTCCACCCCTTGCTTAGAATGAACAGGGGGTGGACTTTTTCCAATAGGGATTATCTATCCCTATTATTTCATAAATTGCTTATTTAGGTAATACCACTTTTAAGGCCGTACCAACACGCTCCAGACTAAAACAATCATTATTTAGCGAAAGTGGAGAGTCAACTAAATGACAATACTGCTCGTCCTCAACTTGCAATACCGCTGGAGAGAATCCCGCTTCAAAGATATCATAGAGCAAGTATATACCATCATCGTTAATTTCCGCATACAAATACCCGTTTACTTTCATATCATCTGTTTCAATTTTTGCAAATTGAAGCAATGAAATAATGCAAAGAATAACTTCTGATTCATAAATTGAGGGTATTGGGGCGAGAGATAATCCAAGGAAAATTTCATTGAGTTCTTTGATAATAACATCTTCAAACATTCCTGATACGATATTTCTTTTTGATTCCGTGTCAAAATGAAAAACGCCTGTTGTTGTACAACGCTGGTATATGTACCTTGCTTCCTCAAAGGCAAACCCTTTATTACGATAACGATGGGCAACAAAATCACAAATTTCGCGCAAAAATCCATATTCCCACTCGATTTTTGAATAGTCACGATTAGTAGCAGCTTCTTCTCGAACTAGAACAAGCAATATAAAAATATCGTTTTCATCAAAAGAATGAGAGATTATTTTTCTGTGAATCTTACTAATTAAACTTATACTTTTCTTGTCCATATGTCTTACCCATATGTAAATATTTTAGCTATTCGTCAATTTCTGATACATCCGCATCAGTTCCGCCACGCAGCTTGTCTCGGTAGTCTTACCCACGTCGAACCCATACGCCTGCATGACGGCCCGGTCGTTCTGCTGGTGGGCCTTGCGTAACTCTGGCGGCATAGTTGTTTCATCGTAGAGATCGGCAAAGCTGCAATCAGGATAGAGTGCGCGGGCATCCAAAATCATTTGAGCGGTTCGCTCAATTTTCTCCTGTTGTTCTACGGAAAGGTCGGGCCACGGGAATGTATTATAAACGGTTGCGCCCGAATACTGATAATCACTTTTCAGCCGCCCGCACACGGTTCTTGTCCATGCCATATGCACATTGGAAGTCAAAACGCCAAAGTGGTATAGGGTCGCATCCGGGACAATCAAAAGTTTGTTGCTGGCAATTACGCTCTTGTCCATAAATCCGATAGGAATATATCGCCGCCGTTCTGATGATACTTCCGGGATACAAAGATAGTTGCTGTCTGTCTGCGGCGTGGAGAAAAACAGGTACGGCTTTTCCGCTAACGCGCGTGTGGGGGCGGCGGAACTTGCAAGCCGCATCTGTTTAACTGCTTCTAAACGGCGCATCACTTCCGCATTTTTACGATACAGCGCAGGGGATACCCCTTTCAGCCAAAGACAATACCGAACTTCATCGTTATTGATAAAGTCCTTAGAGCCGACATAGCGGCGCACGCACGGGGCAATACTTTCATCCTTGGCAATCAGCGCGTCCCGTTCCTCCTGCGAAAGAATGAAATTGCCACCGTCTGACGGTTTATTTCCCGCTGTCATGCGCGGCACAGCGCATAACGCCGCACCACGGCTGGAAATGAGAACATCGGGAGCATCGATCAAATAAGGATTGATATTCTTTGCGGGCTGTGATGCTACTCCGTTGGTATAGATATACTTGGGCTGGGTATTTCCCGCAATGCTGAAACCGATAATCACGCAATGAACAGCGGCTTTTTCCTTTGCTTCACTGTTCCATTTGAATGTACGGTGTGCAAAATCAATATGGACGTGGTATTGGTTCAGCAGCTTGTCCCAAAGCGGCGCAACCTGTTCCCCCTGTGTAATGCTGTTGGTGGAGACAAAAGCGGAACGGGAATTGGTTCCCTGCATCAGAGCGGCGGCTTTGTGATACCATGCGCCGACATAATCAATGCTGTTGACGCGCTTGCCTTTGCCAAACACGGCAACCGCTTCGTCTTTCTGCGTTTTCGTCATCATAGACGCGCCCACAAACGGCGGGTTTCCCATGATATAGTCCAACTCATGTTTGGGAACAACGCTTTCCCAATCCAGCCGCAGGGCATTCCCCTCGGTGATATTGGCATAGGATTTCAACGGCAGGAAGTCCAGCGTCATATGGACAACATCCTCGGTTTCTTTCATCATCTGACTTTCTGCAATCCATAGGGCGGTCTTTGCTACTGTCACAGCAAAATCATTGATTTCAATACCGTAAAACTGGCCGATGGAGACTTGAATAATCCCATCAAAATCCATGCTGATCTGATCTGTCATGCACCGCAAAACCTCATTTTCCAGCTTGCGGAGAGATATGTAAGTTTCTGTCAGAAAGTTTCCAGAACCACAAGCGGGGTCAAGAAATGTCAGACTTGCTAATTTGCTCTGAAATGCTTTCAGCTTGGCCTTGCGGGTCTTGTCTACCGTGATTTCCTTGATATCCTCCAACTCGGCCCGCAGTCCATCCAGAAACAGCGGGTCAATGACTTTGTGGATGTTTTCAATACTGGTGTAGTGCATCCCGCCGCTACGCCGGGTTTCCGGGTTTAAGGTGCTTTCAAAGACCGCGCCGAATATCGTCGGACTGATAGCAGACCAATCAAAATCTGCGCTGGCCTTTGCTAAAATCAGGTCGATCACTTCATCCCCTAAACGGGGAATCTCTATATTTTCATCCGCGAACAAACCACCGTTGACATAGGGGAATGCGGCAAGATCATCGTCAAGGTATTTGTCCCGCTGTTCCGGCTTTTGGTCAAGAACGTGGAATAAGTTGATAAGGGCGCGTCTGTCCTCAGCCCGATGGCGCTCCAAATAGTTGTGGAACATCCCATGAGCACCGAATATCCCCGCATCCTCGGCATAGAGGCAGAACACAAGACGGACACACAGCGCGTTCAGACTTTTCAGAGTTTCCTCGGCCTCCGGGTCTTTGTACTGCTTCAACAGGGCATCGTAGAGGACACCGACAATCTCGCCCGCTTGCAGCGATACCTCCATCTCTTTTTTGATATTGGTATCACCTGTATCCACCAAAAACTGCAAGCGGTAATATTCCCTTTCCAAGTCGCACAGCTTAATGATTTCCGGGTCGCCCGTGGGCCGCTCCATATCGTAAACATAGAACTCGGCAAAGTTACAAGTAACAATCCAGCGGGGCCGTTGGGAATAGGGTAACTCGGCGGCGTAGCGTTTGGCCTGCTGAAACGGGGACAGGAGAGAGCCGTCAGACTGCTTGATGGGCTTGTTCAGTTCTTTCCCCAAGCTTTTCTGTTCGATCAGGACGTGGGTGGACGGGATAAAGCCGTCAATAAAGCTGGTATGGTCAAGCATGATTTGATCTTCAAAGGTGATAAATTTATCCGGTTCTTCCACGCCATAAACCTTTTGCAGCAACGCAAGCCAAAAGCTCTGACTGTGGCCTTTCTCATAACCTTTGCCCTGCCAATCGGCGGCAAACTGTTTTGCGGCGGCACGGCGCTGTGCATCTGTCATAGCGGTATCCTCCCGGTCGTTTTTTCTATAGGATACCACAAAGCGGCGCATTTTTCCAGAGCAAACTGGAAATCATCAGCTATTGCGTTTTTGAGATAATAACGGCTATTTTTGATACATGGTGCAGACAAGTTGAAATTTTTGTTTTTCGCTTAACTTAACAGGGATTTTCAGATAATGGATTCTCAAAAAAATATGGGGTTGAAAAAATGCACTCTTATAATTTTTGCTACAGAGCACAGACAAGTTGATTTTTCCTGCTAATCAGAATTATTCTGGCAAGTTCAAAAACACTATATTTTTTGATACACTCATGGGAGATGTTGATATTTACTTGAAAACGTTCACTTTCAAGGCCGATTTTCCTACTGTTAAGATAAGGCGGCACATCTTTTAGAAAAATTCCTTGATTTTGGCCCCTAAATCAGCCTTTTCAAAAAATATATATGGAGAGGGGGCGGAAGTTTAAACTTCCACCCCCTCTTTTTTAAGCGGCTACCCGGTAAACAAAACCAGGAAAACCTTTGACGCGAAGATTGCGTTGATCTTGCCGTCCCGGCCTGATGGGTACGGTATATCTCGCGATGTCGTTCAGTAGCTTGTCGGCATCTGCCTTCGGCGTTCGGATGAACTCCCGGCACAACGCCACGGCCATTTTGAAATTGACTTTATAGGCGTATATGCCGTCTTTCGGCTGTCGGATAACGGCCTCCCGACAAATGCGGCTTGCGAAGTTAAAGGCGGTCAGGTTAGCAAAAATCTCCTGTTCCGCAAAAGCATCTGATTTTCCGTGAAGATTGACTAATCCCAGCGCGTACTTTAAGTCTCTAAAGCCTGTCTCTATCCCCCAGCGAAGGTGATAAAGGGCTTTCACATCCTCCAACGTGAAGGAAAGCGGCAAGGATGTGGCAACGGTCTCAAACTCACCATTGTCCAGCAGGAAACGGCATATACGGAAATGCATGGGGTAGTAATTGCCAAAATCCCAGCGCCCGCGTCTGGTTTTGGAACCCGGTTTTGACTTCTTTGGAATTTGCAGAAACACATAATTTTTGTTTTGTTTGTCTGTATTTTTCTGGGTAGTGCAGATGGAAAAGGAAATGTCGCAGTCCAGCTCCAACATGGGTAGTTTCGCTACCTCACGCATGGCTGAACGGCTCTGCTTAACCCGTATAAGGAAATCTACATTGGGTTTTTCTATCATATACGCAATGGGATTATATCCCTCTAGGCCGCGATCCGCCGTGATAAGCGTCTTTTGGTCAAAGGTATTTTGTTTCAGCATTGTGATTAGCGCCCCGATCTCGTCTTTCCTCGGCTCTGGCTGTATCACAGCATCGGTGAAGGTACGAGAAAGAAGATCGTATATGGGCGTCAAATGCAACTGATTGACACCGTTGGGGATGCCCTCATTGCAAACAAATGATGGGGCTGTAGGATTGTGAGGAAGATTAACTGCTGTGCCGTCTACAGCGACAAGGCGGTATCCTCGGAAAAGTTCATTATCTACACAATCAGCGTTGAAACGGCGGAACACATCTCGGAATGTCTCCGGGGCAATCTGCGCCCGGCGCTGGCTGACGGCGGATGCAGTGACATCGATACCGGCAGTGTGCAGAATCTTATCTAAAGAGCCGCCCTCTGCGCCGATCAAAAGGCGGATGATATCAGCAACGGACAGCTTGCGATTGCGTGACATCTGGCCCGCCCCTGCTTTCTCCGCCGCCGCTTTAATTGAATCATCAAGTGCCTGTTTAAGGCAAGTATTTGTTGCGGCGCTCATGGCCGTTCCTCGCTATTTTTTGATAGCAAATAATTAACAACGACATGTGCTAAGTTGGGCAAGGCTCCATTTTCTTCGAGTAAATCTAAGATTTCCTGCTTGCTAACTGGAAGAACACCATGTACGTTGATAATTTCAACAGTCAGATTACCACAAGTAGCCCGAACGGATAGATTGCCAATTCGAATGCAATTTTTCTCCGGCTTAAGTGCATTGAGTAGTAGTACTAGCAGATAATAGAACAGCATTTCGGCAAGGCAATGCACTTGCTCAAAACTTTTGGGAGATGCAGAAGAGAATCGGCGATTGGAAATATTTTCTCCATTCAAATAGATAGCGAACTGAACGTAAATTCGATGCATTTTTTACTCCTTTACTAAAAGGCCACTTAATTTGACAACCGATTTACGCACATTCGCCTTTCAAATATGCAACGATTGCCACCGAAAAAGAGCAAAATAAGTCCGCACACAACAACAGAACCCCCTTTCGGCAGGAAATTCTGTTATCGTGCGCGGTGCTAGTCACTCTTCAATATGACGGCAACTCGTCGCTTGTTTTTAATCTCTTAATACATAAAATAAATTAAACAATCAAAAATCTCTCATATGCGGGCTGTGGGCCGCCAAGGCCAATGCCATTCTTATGATACATCATAGACGCAAAATGTGTCAAGCGGGAATATGTAAACAATCTTTGAATATATTAACTTAACCTAGTTTTTGATTACATAAAAACAGTTAAGCGCAGGAAAAAGCATTCCTGCGCTTAACTTAATGACATTGGCGCTATGGACCGTATTTTTTTCAGGTGTTTCACCGCTAAACCTCCTCTCCTCCGCAGGGGCGGTACTCCGAGGTCAGCACCCGCTCCACCACCGGGGCGTCCGGCTTTTCCACCCGGAGGAGAATCTGCTCCCCGGCGACGCGGCCCAATTCCTCCACCGGCTGGACGATGCGGTCCACCTGGTCATAGTAAAATTCATAGGCCCGGGTGTCGTAGTCCACAAAGCTCACCAGCTCCAGATCTTTCCGGGGGCGGATTCCCTTCCCCCGGAGGTAGGCGATGGTGACGGAGGCCATCAGGCCCTGGCAGACCAGGATGGCGTCACAGCCTCGCTCCAGCAGCCGCTCCAGGCAGGGCGGGGCGCTGTCCTCCATGGAGTCGCCGTAGAGGATGAGGTCCTCGTTCTGGGGGAGGCCGCAGTCTGCCATGGCGGTCCGGCAGGCGGCAATCCGCTCCTGGGTGGTGGAGAGCCTGCGCAGCCCGCCGATGACCCCAATCCGCCGCTTCCCCTGCGCCGCCAGGCGGCAGACGCTGCGGTAGATGGGCTGGAAGTTGGAGACGGAAACGGAGGAGTACTTCTGGCTTTCAAAGGTCCGGTCCACCAGCACCACCGGAAACCCGGCGGGAATCAGGCCGTCCAGCCGGGCGAAATCGTCCATGGTGCTGGCGACCAAAAGCCCGTCTACCAGCCCGGCGGTGAGGAGGCGCAGGTTCGTCTCCTCCCGGTCCATGCTCTCCTTGGTGTTGGCGATGATGAGGTGATAGCCCTGGGCGGAGAGGTAATTTTCCGCCGACTCGATGATGGTGCCGAAAAACTTGTTGGAAATATCGGGGACGATGAAGCCGATAGTCTTCTTTTTCCCCGTGCGGAAGCTCCGGGCGGAGGCGTCTGGGGTGTAGCCCAGCTGCCGGATGGCCTGATAGACCTTCTCCTTGGTTTCCCCGGAGACGTAGCGGGTGGAGTTGATGGTGTGGGAAACGGTGGCGGTGGAGACCCCCGCCAGCCGGGCCACGTCGCTGATGGTGGCTTTCATTGATCGAATCCTTTACGTAACAAAAAATCGCTTTTGCGCAAGCGGTTACCTTGTAGTATAAGATAGCTTCTGATTCCCGTCAAGCGTTTTTGACTCTTTTTGACAGGAAAATTTTTCCCTTGCCAAGGCCGCCGCTCTGTGCTATACTCTCTTGCGGCAGGTGCCATCACCCTGCCCGCCCCGTCGCGGGACGAACCAAAAAAATGGAGGAATTGAACATGATGAAAACCCGCTTCCATACCCGGAGGCTGGCCCTGGCCGGCCTTGTGGCCGCTATTTACGCGGCGGCTACCCTGATCCTGCCCATCCCGCAATACATGGGCGTCCAGTTCCGCGTGGCGGAGGCCCTGACGGTGCTGCCCTTCCTGTTTCCGGAGGCCATCCCCGGCCTGGCGGTGGGCTGCTTCCTGGCGAACCTGCTGGGCTCTCCCATCATGCTGGACTGGATCTTCGGCACGCTGGCCACGCTCCTGGCCGCTCTTTGGAGCCGGAGGATGCCCAACGTGTACTTAGCCGCCCTGCCGCCGGTTGTCTGCAACGCGGTCATCGTGGGGGCGGAAATCGCCTGGTTCGTGGTGCAGGACGGCGGGGCCTTCTGGCCCGCCTATGGGCTGAACGCCCTCACCGTGGGATTGGGGGAGCTGGCGGCGTGCTATCTTCTGGGCGTGCCTCTGGCAAAGCTGCTGGGAAAGACCCTGGCGGCCCAGGGCACGCTGGAGGCCCGTTGAGATGAGAGAAAAGGGACCGCTTTTGCGGTCCCTTTCCTTATGCCCAGCAGAAGGCTTCCCTCCCGGCCCCGATTTCAAAGTGGTACTTCCCGATGCCAAGATCCACGCCGGAGAACGCGCCGCCGCAGGTTATGGAGACCTTCCGCCCCTCTCCCCGGACGGTGAATGCCTGCCGGTTCAGCGCCGTGGGCGCCAGCAAAAGGGCCTCCACCCCCTTGACGAACCACTCCGGAGGAGGACCGGCATAGGAGGCAACCTCCTCCGGCCGCTTGGACCTGTGGGGCACGCCCTGCGTCCGGCCATAGCCCAGGGCGATGAGGCCCAGGATTTTCCCGGCCCCGGGGGCGGCGTTCCGCTCCACGCCCTTCCGGCTGTATGTCCCCCCGACCCACCAGGAGTTGAGCCCCAGGGTCTGGGCGAAGAGCATCATATCCGCCCCGCAGTACCCAACCGCCCCGTCCAGGCCGGGCCTGTCCGGGCCCGCCAGGATGAGGTAGTTGCGGACCCCCTTGGCCAAAAAGAGCTTCAGGGCGGGGCCGAAGGCCTCCGTATTCTCCGTCACCAGGCTCATGGCCAGGCCGCGGCGTTCGTTGCTGCCCCGCATCCGCTCGTCCAGCCGGGCGAGAAGGTCTTGGGGAATTTTTTCCTCCGTGTACCGCCGGACCGTGTGGCGGGTCCGCATGGCCTCTTCCAGGGTCATAAAAGCGCCTCCCTTTCGGGTGTTTTGAGATGACTCATGTTACCACGCCCTCCGGCGGGCTTGGTGAATTTTTTAAAAATTCCCAGAATTTTGAGACAAGGCCCCTCCTCCCGTCGTACAATCAGTGAGAGTACTCCCATCCCGACAAATCGAGGACGACATATGAACAAGGCCTGCTTTAACGACGCCGCCCGGCGCTATCAGAATATGGTCTACCGGACCGCCCTCCACGCCCTGGGAAGCCCCCAGGACGCGGAGGACGCCGTCCAGGAGGTCTTCCTGCGCCTGTTTCAGTACAGGGGAACCTTTGAAAGTGAGGAGCACCTGCGGCGCTGGCTGCTGCGGGTGACGGTGAACTATGGCCGGGATCTGCTGAAAAGCCCCTGGCGGAAGCGCCGGGTCTCCTGGGAGGAGACGCCGGAAATTCCGGTTTTCGACCGGCCCGGGCAGGCGGCGCTGTACCGGGAGGTCATGGCCCTGCCGGAGAAATACCGGACGGTGCTGAACCTCTTCTACTATGAAGAGCTCAGCGTCCGGGAGATCGGGACGCTGCTGGGGGTGGAGGCCTCCACGGTGACCACCCGGCTGGCCAGGGCCCGGAAGCGGCTGAGAGAACGATTGGGGGAGGACTGGCAGGATGAGTAACCGGGAATTTTACCAGGAGACCTTCTCCCAGGTCCGGGGAACCGGAGAAATCCGATGGGAGGATTATGAGATGAGAAGACGGGGAAAGAGCCTGAGATGGCTGGTAACACTGGCGGCGTCCGTCGCCCTGCTGGCGGCGTTGTCCGCCCTGGCGGTGGCGGCCAACTTCTTCGGCCTGCGGGACGCGCTGCTGCCGGAGAAGGGCAGCGTAAACGTGGTGGACGAGAACGGGATCGTGGTCCCCGGCGAGAAGGAGTTCAAGGATTTCGTCAGCCTCTCCGGCTGGGCGGACACCCCGGAGAGCAGGGCCCTGGCGGAGTGGCAGGCGTTTTTGGAGGGCTATGACCAGGACGGGGCCATTATCAGCGAGATTGGAAACAGCCCCACGGGCTTTGAGGAGCGCTATGGACACTATCTGGTCTACACCCAGGAGATGGCCGACAAGCTGGAGGAGATCATCGCCAAATATGATTTAAAGCTCCACCAGTGGATGGAAGTCGTTATGCCGGAGATCTGGCCCACGGCCGTGGGGAACTTTTTTAAGGAGAATGTTGCCCCTTACTCCGGCTATATCTACGAAAACGGCACCTTCCGCTTCGACGGCGGCGCGGAGCTGGGGGCCGGGGAGCTGAAGGGCTACGGACCCATTGAGTATCAGTTCAGCCGCTCCGTCAAGGGGACCTTTGACGACGTGGCGCTGAACATCGGGGATCTCGGCGGCTTTGAGGAGTGGGGATACCGGGCGTCAGACGGGACATCCGTCACCCTGGGCCTGGGGGAGCGGAACCGCTCCTTGATTCTGGCGGACCTGGGGGACAGCTTCGTGCTGGTGAACGTGCTGGCGGGGCGGCAGGGGGACGACGTCTTCTCCTCCGGCCCCATTGGCCGGGAGGAGATGGAGGAGCTGGCGGACAGCTTCTTCTATTCCGCCCTGACGCCGGTGAGGGAGCCGGACCGGGACGCCCTCCTGGACGCCAACGCCCGGTATCTGGAGGACCTGGAGAACCAGCCCGTTGAAACTCTGCCTTCGGAGTCCGAGGACCCGCTGTATACCCGGACGGGAATCCGGAGCGACGTGGCCCGGGACTTTGTTCTCCTGCTGGCGGAGCGCATCGAGGATGGACGGCGGGAGGAAATCGCGGACCTTCTGGTCTACCCCGCTCAGGTGGAGACCCCCGGCGGAATTGATACGGTAAGCTCCCCGGAGGAATTTCTGCGGTACTATGATGAAACCGTGGGGCAAAGCGCCCTGTCCCTGGCGGCGGACATGGCCTGGGAGCCCGCCCCCTCGGAGGTGTTCAGCGACGGCAGCGGCCTGGTCTCGGCGGCTGACGGCGCGGTGTGGTTCGGGCTGGTGGAGGACGGCGTGATTCGGATTTTCACCCTCCAAACGGATCAGTGGAGCATCCGGGCGGGAACCGGAAACATCACCCAGGACGGCGGGGACGATCTGTACGAAGCCCTCTCCCTGGACGAGGGGCGGGAATTTCTCCTGCATCTGGCGGACCTCATCGACCGGGGAGAGCGGGAGGAAATCGCGAACCTTCTGGCCTACCCCGCCCAGGTGAAGGCCCCCGGCGGCGAGTGGACGGCAAACACGCCGGAGGAATTTCTGGAGTGCTACGGCGAGACCTTTGGAACCGGCGGAAGCACACTGGCGGCGGACCTCCGGGCGGACCCGGAGCCGGTTTTGGACGGCGGCGGCGGGCTGGCTTCGGCCCTCGGCGAGACGGTGTGGTTTGGACGGGCGGAGGGAAGGCTCCGGATTTTCTCCCTCGAGTCGGATGTGTGGCTGTGGAGTATCCGCTATATGGGCGAGAAGCCATAAGGACAAAAGAAGGGCCGGGAACATCCGTTCCCGGCTCTTCTTTTACAGCGCCTCGATCAGCTTGGTCAATTCCTGGTGGAACCGGCCCACATGGAGGCCGTCCACGAAGCGGTGGTTCAGCTCCAGGGAGATGTGGAGCACCTTCCGCTCCCCCTCCTGGGCGTATTTCCCCCAGGCAATCCGGGGCACGGCGTCGTCCGGGTCGAAGTTCCGCTCGTTGGTCAGGGCCGTCAGCTCCACCCAGGGAAGGCAGGTGAAGTAAATCAAATCCAGGCTGTCCTCCTGGTCCAGGAAGGTGGTCTGGGCGGCGCTTTTCGCCCTGGCGGCGGCGCAGAAGGCCCGGATATCCTCCTCCATGGGCAGGGTGACGATGTGGAACTGCTCCGCCCCGGGCTTTCGATCCGTGAAGCTGGGATTTCTCCGGTCAAAGAGGACCAGGTCCTCCCCCCGGAGGGCGTAGCGGAACGCCTCCACGCCGTTGACGGCCCGGGTGCAGAGGTAAACCAGGGAATGGTAGAAGGAGAGGCGGTTTTCCTTGGTAAACTGGTACAGCCGGGTGACGTCCTGGCGGAAGGTGACGGAGAAAAAGGGCTGGGACATGGGGGAGAAGAAGTCAAACAGCTCCCGCCGGGGCCACGCGGCCCGGTCGACGATGTGGGTCATGGAGGGCCCTCCTTTCTGATGGAAATAGTATATCAAATTCTCTAGGAATTGCAAGTCCTGTGCAGTTTTCCCCTTTCCTCCCGGCCGGTTTTCTGATATACTGCCCTTGAAACTCAAACCGAAAGGCGGACAAGCCATGAATCTCTGCGGCCGGGAAGACCTCCGCGCCCTTCTGGGGCGGCACGGCTTCCATTTCTCCAAGTCCATGGGACAGAATTTTCTCATTGACCCCGCCGTCCCGGCGGCAATATCCGCCGCCTCCCAGGCGGAGGGAAGCTGCGGCGTGCTGGAAATCGGGCCGGGCGTGGGGTGCCTGACGGCGGAGCTGGCGGAGCGGGCCGGGAGGGTGGTTTCCATCGAGCTGGACCAGAAGCTCCTCCCCGTGCTGGCGGAGACCATGGCCCCCTACCCAAATGTTGAAATCGTCCCCGGGGACGCGCTGAAGCTGGACCTTGCCGCCCTGGCGGCGGAGAAATTTCGGGGCCTGCGGCCCCTGGTCTGCGCGAACCTCCCCTACAACATCACCACCCCGGTGCTGACGAAGCTGGTGGAGACCCCCTGCTTTGAGAGCGTTACCGTCCTCCTCCAAAAGGAGGTGGCCCGCCGCCTGGCGGCGGCGCAGGGATCTTCCGCCGGCGGGGCCTTTACCCTGTGGCTCCAATACCATATGGAGACGGAGGTCCTTTTCGACGTGCCCGCGGCCAAGTTCTTCCCCGCCCCCAAGGTGGATTCCGCCGTCCTCCGCTGCGTCCGGCGGGAGCGGCCCGCTGTGGAGACGGAGGACGAGGCGTTTTTCTTCCGGGTGGTCCGGGGGGCCTTCCTCCTGCGGCGAAAAACCCTGGTGAACAGCCTTTCCGCCGCCCTGCCGGAGGCGGGGAAGGAGCGGGTCCAGGCGGTCATTCAGGACTGCGGCCTCCCCCCCGCCGTCCGGGGGGAGAAGCTGACCCTGGAGGACTTCGCCCGGTTGGCGGCGGCCCTGCAAAACTGATGGAACGGAGCGTTGAAGCCATGCAAGAAAACAACAAGATTGAGATTGTGGAAAAGTCCGTGAAAACGGGCATTACGTTTGGAAGCGCCCTGGCAATGGTTATCAGCTATACCAACTGGCATTCTGTGGGCTGGGCCGTCATTCACGGCCTCATGAGCTGGCTGTACGTTATTTATTACATCCTGCGGTATTGACCGGCGGCGCCGGGACTTAAAATAAGGAGCGTACTATGGAAAACTACTTTCACCCGGAGCTGAGCCGGGACCGCCTTCTGGAAATCAGCTCCATCGGCCTGGCCCACATGGGGGACGCGGTGTTTGAGCTGCTGGTCCGCGCCTGGCTCTGCGCCCACGGCGGGGCCACGGGAAGGGGGATGCACCGCTCCGCCGTCCGCCTGGTCTGCGCCGAGTCCCAGGCGGAGAAGGCGGAGAAAATCAAGCCCCTACTGACGGAGGAGGAAGCGGCCGTCTTCCGCCGGGGGCGGAACGCCCAGGTCCACACCGTCCCCCACCACGCCAGCCGGGCCCAGTACGGCGAGGCCACGGCCCTGGAGGCCCTGCTGGGCTGGCTCTACCTCCAGGGAAAGACGGAGCGGATCAACCAGCTCTTTTGCATCATGATGGAGGAGGAAGCCCATGGCGATTGACGCGATTTGCTTACAGGCCGTCGCGGGGGAGCTGCGCCCCCAGCTTCTGGGCCTTCGGGTGGACAAGGTGCACCAGCCCGCCCGGGACCAGGTGGTCCTCCTTTTCCGGGGAAAGCGCCTGCTGCTGAACGCCGGGGCGGGCGCCCCCCGCCTCCAGCTGACGGAGATTCTCCGGGACAACCCGGCGGAGCCCCCCATGTTCTGCATGCTCCTGCGAAAGCACCTCTCCGGGGCCCGGGTGGCGGGCCTCACCCAGCCGCCCCTGGAACGGCTGGTGAAAATTGAGTTCGACGCCTCAGACGAGCTGGGCCGGGCGGGGAGGCGGACGCTGGTGCTGGAGGCCATGGGCCGCAGGTCCAACCTGATTCTGCTGGACGGGGAGGGCCGGGTCATCGACAGCCTCCGCCGGGTGGACGCGGACATGTCCGCCGCGCGGCAGGTGCTGCCGGGCCTTTTCTACCAGCCCCCCGCCTCCACGGGGCGGCTTCCCTTCCTGGAGGAGACGGAGGCGGGCTTTGCCGCCCGCTTCGCCGCCGCGGCGGCGGAGAAGACCCTGGACGCCTTCCTGCTGGACCAGTACTTCGGTCTCTCCCCCCTCATGGCCCGGGAGCTCGCCTTTCAGGCGGCGGGGGATGTGGACGCCCGGGTCTTCCAGATGGGGGGCCCCGGCCCTTTGTGGCGGGCTTTGGAGGACTTCCAGGACCGGGTCCGGGAGGAGCGCTTTACCCCTGTCTGCCTCCTCCGGGACGGCAAGCCCCTGGACTTTGCCTGCGTGCCCGTGGGCCAGTACGGCGGGGCGGCGGAGTGTGTGGCCTATCCCAGCTTTTCCACCCTGTTGGACGCCTTCTATGAGGCCCGGGAAAAGCAGGAGCGGGCCCGCCAGCGGGGAGCGGACCTCCTCCGGGCGGCCTCGACGGCCCGGGACCGTCTCCGGCGGAAGCTGGCCCTCCAGGAAAAGGAGTACGCGGCCACCCAAGACCGGGACAAGCTCCGCATCCAGGGGGACCTGATCACCGCCAACCTCTACCGGATGGAGCGGGGCCAGGCCCGGCTGGAATGCGAGAACTACTACGAGGCGGGCGCCCCGGCGTCTATCCCCCTGGACCCCCTGCTGACCCCCCAGCAAAACGCCGCCAAGTACTACAAGCGCTACGCCAAGGCCAAGACGGCGGAGAAATACCTCCGGGAGCAGATGGACCTGGCCCGGCGGGATTTGGAGTACCTGGAAAGCGTCCTGGCGGAAATCGCCCAGGCGGAGACGGAGGCAGACTACCTGGACATCCGCGCCGAGCTCCGGGAGGCGGGCTTCCTCAAAAAGCAGGGCAGGGGGAAAAAGGAAAAATCCCGCCCCGCCGCCCCCTGGGAGTTTTGCACCTCCTCGGGCCTCCGGGTGCTGGCGGGCCGGAACAACCGCCAGAACGACAAGCTGACCTTGAAGGACGCGGACCGCCGGGACCTCTGGCTCCACACCCAGAAGATCCACGGCTCCCACGTCATCCTCCGCTGCGCCGGGCGAACCCCGTCGGAGGAGGATATTGCCGAGGCGGCCATGGTTGCCGCCTGGTTCTCCCAGGCCCGGGAGAGCGGAAACGTGCCGGTGGACTACACGGAGGTCCGGAACGTGAAAAAGCCCGCCGGAGGGCGGCCGGGCATGGTGATTTACACGACCTGCCGCACGGTGAACGTCACGCCGGAGGAGGCCGCCGTAGAGCGGCTGCGGGCTAAGTAAGGACGCGGGAAGAAGGGCTCCGCCCGGCAAAAGCCGAGCGGAGCCCTTCTGCGGATTTTTCAGGCTGTCAATTGTTAACGTAGGGCATGAATCCGCCGCCGCCTCTCCCCAGTGGGAGGCGGCGGCTGTTCCCCCTATCCTCGGGCCGCCTGAATAGCCCGGAGGGCCGTTGCCAATGCCGGTTCCCCCGCCGGGGAAAGGACGTCCGGCGTAGTGCCCGCCTCCTCGCTGCTGCTGCCGTCCGGGTTCAGGCCGTACATCATCGTGTACTGGATTAAAATGCCGCTGTTGGGCAGGCGCATCATCACCGGATCCAGGGCCCCGATGCCGTCCCCGCCGGTCCGGCTTCCCACCAGGGTGGCAAAGCCTGTTGTCTGGCAGAACACCGCGAACGACTCGCTGGCGGAGTAGACCATGGGCCCAACCAGAAGCCACACCCGGCCATGGAACGCCGCCCGCTTTGCTGCCGGTTCCACCCGGAGGGTGCTCTCCACAAAATGAGTGGCGGCCTCCAGGCCCTGCCGCTCCAGCTTGGGCAGCTCCGGCAGCTCCGCGATGGGATGCAGGTCCGAGGGGGCGAATACATTGTCGATGTAAGGCCGGTTGTTCTCGCTGTCCGCCAGCAGGGCGTAGTTCGTGCAGGACAGGGGTTCGTCCGCCAGCGGAGCCGTTAGCAGGTCCTGCCAGTAGCCCTCGTTTCCGCCGCTGTTGTCCGTCAGGTCGATGATGAGGTCCGTGCAGTCCCCGGCGGCGTCGTAGAAGTCCCGGATAGCCTGGGCCTCTTTTTGGTAGTCCGGGTCATAGTCCACCAGGAAGCTGTCCACCTTCAAATAGGCGACTCCCGCATCCGGCAGCAGGAGGGTGTGAAGGTTCTCCCCCGCCTCGCCGCCGCTCCAGGAGCCGCCGCCCTCGTCTCCCAGTGCGTCCAGATAGGCTTGCAGTGTTTTGTAGGATTCCTCCGAGGCCTCGATAAGCTCCTTCCACCGCTCCCGGCCGGTGGTGTCCTCCGTCCGGCACCAGTCCAGCATCCCCCGGTAGTCCTCCGGCTCGATGATCCAGAGGTGCCCATAGGGCCCCAGGCGGTAGAGGGAGCTGTAAACGGCGGAGTAGAAGGCCTGGTCGCTGTCGTTTTCAAGAATCGTCTTCCGGTAATCCGCAAAGACCTCCTCCGCCGGGTCCTCCGGGTTCTCCCGGTCGTGAACGCCCAGGCAGAGATAGCTGTCCTTCAGGGTTTTCACAAAGTAGTCGTAGTCCTCCAGCCGCTGCTCCGGGGTCAGACCCAGGGCGTTTTTCAGGGCCGGGTCCCAGTTGCCGTCCGGCTCCGCCGCCGGGGCGGCGCAGGCGCTCAAAAGCAGGCAGAGGACCAGGGTCAGGGAAATCCACACGCGTTTCATAAAATCGTCTCCTTTTTCCTTCGGCGGCGTCCCGCTGCTTCCCTATACGGGACAGCGCCGGGGTTTTCCTCATGGTAACAGGAAAATCTTACGAACGGCTTGACAAAATTCTTAAGAATTTCTTACGATTAAAAAAGGCGGGGAAGCTCCCCGCCTTTCCACTATGTCAGTCCTCCAGGGCCTTTTGCAGGTTGTCAATGACCTTATTCAGCCTTTCCTCACGCGCCGCCGGGTCCTTTTCCTTTTTCACTTCCTGCAAGCTGTCCAGCACAAAACAGATAAAGGCCTTGAATTGGCTGTCTGTCATTCCCATGCTGAAACGCTCCTTTCCTGGCTGGGATAATTCTATTTTACCGTAAAAGCGCCCAAAGGTCAAGGCGCTAAAGCTCTATTTTCTCAGCGGCAGGGTAAACAAAAACCGCGTCCCCTCCCCGCCGCTCTCGGCTTTCAGGGTCCCCTTGTGCTCCTGGGCAATGACTGCGGCGATGCTCAGCCCCAGGCCGAAGCCGCTCTTTTCCCCCCGGGAGGCGTCCGCCCGGTAGAACCGCTCAAAAAGCCGGCTGAGCTGCTCCGCCGGGATGGGCTCCCCGGGGTTGGATACCGTCAGCCTTGCCTGGCGCTCCGTCTTCTCCAGGGCCAGGGTGATGGTTCCCCCCTCCGCGCCGTACTTCACGGCGTTGTCCAGCAGGATGGAAACCAGCCGCCGGAGCTTATCCCCGTCCCCCGGCACCGTGACGCCCTCCGCCACATGGTACTCCAGGGGCTTCCCCGCCTCAAAGGCCACCGGCTCGAAGGCCAGGGCGCAGTCCTCCGCCACGTCGGACAAGGAGACCTCCGCCAGCACGGGAGGCAGGGCCAGGTTGTCCGCCCGGGCCAGGGTCAGCATCTCCTCCACCAGGCGCTTCATCTGGTGGGACTCGGAGAGGATGTTGTCCGTCCACCGGGCGGGCCGCTCCTCCAGGGGCAGGGCGGAGAGGAGCTCCGCGTTGGAGAGAATCACCGTCAGCGGTGTTTTCAGCTCGTGGGAGGCATCGGAGAGGAACTGGCGCTGCTGCCGCCAGGCCCGCTCCACCGGCCCCGTCGCCCACCGGGCCAGGATCGCCGAGACTCCCAGCAGCAGCAGAAAGGCCGCCAGGGCGATGCGCAGATAAGACCCCATCATCTCCCGGAGCATGGCCCGCTCCATGGACATATCCACAAAGGCCATCCTCTGATAGAGCCCGTTGTCCCGCCGGAGATAGCGGAGGCTGTAGCTCTGAATCACGCCCTCCGGGGGCTCCTGGCCCAGGCAGTCCTCTAAAATGGCGGTGAGCTCCGCCGTGTCCTCCAGAGCGGCGTAGGTGCCGCCGGTGACGTAGGCGGTGTAGGCCCCCCCGCCGCCGGGCCAGACGCTGACGGTGAAATAGGGCAGCAGCACCTTGTCCCCGCCGATCTCCACGCCAATTTCCGGCCTTCGGCCGCCGGGGTCCTCCTGAATGACCCGGTGGAGCACCTCACGGCTCAAGTCCTCCACGTTCCCCCGGAGGGCGGCGAAGATGGCGAAGCACACCACCGCCAGCACGGCGGTGACCATGGCCATGCAGACGGCCACAAATTTCAGCCGGAGCTTACGAATCATGCCTCCCATACCCCTTGTTGATAAGTTTGTGGAAATTGTGTAAAACCGCCAGAAGGCTGTGGATAAGATGGGCGGAACTCACAGTTGACGAAACAGGCGTTTCAGCCCCCTTCTTCCAGGCAGTAGCCCACCATGCGGATGGTGCGGATGCGGACGTTCGCGCCGATGTGGGCCAGCTTTTTGCGCAGGAAGGAGATGTAAACCTCCACGTTGTTGTCCTCCGCGTCGGACTCATAGCCCCAGATTTTCAGCAGCAGCGACTCCTTGGTCAGCACCAGGTTCCGGTTCAGCATCAAAAGCTCGCAGATGTCAAACTCCTTCCGGCTCAGCCGGACGGACTTCTCTCCGCAGGAGAGGGTAAAGCTGCCCTTATCCAGCCGCACGCCGCCGAACTCCAGGGCCTCCGGGTCCCGCAGCTCCGGCTGCCGCCGGGTCAGGGCCCGGACGCAGGCCAGCAGCTCCTTGGGGTCGAAGGGCTTGGTCAAATAGTAGTCCGCCCCCCGGTCCAGCCCCTCCACCTTGTCGGCCACCTCCGACCGGGCGGTGAGCATCAGCACCGGCACGGCGTTCCCCGCCTCCCGGAGGCGGCGCAGCACGGTAAAGCCGTCCAGCTTGGGCAGCATCACGTCCAGTAAGATCACATCGTAAATGCCCGTCAGGGCGTCGTCCAGGCCGGACTCGCCGTCGTGGCGCACGTCGGCGGTGTAGCCGCTAAGCTCCAGCAGGTCCTGGAGCGTGGCGGCAAGCCTTACCTCATCCTCAATTACCAGCACCCGCATGGGCGTTCCTCCTTATTCCTGGGAGTTCTCCTGCCCCTCCGCCGGGGCGGGCTCCTGCACCACGCCCCGCATCCCCGCCACAGAGATGGTCATCACCGCGTCGATGCTGTCGGTTGCCAAGGCGTAAATGGCCCCGTCCTCCTCCAGCCGGACATAGCGGCCGGACTGGTCGGGCATCCGGGCCCCCACGGAGAGGGTGAAGGTCTGGTCCGTGCCGTTGGCGGCGTACTCCACCTTCAAAATGGCGTCGGCGCTGTGGAAGCCGCAGATCTCCGCCGCCTCCTCACTGGGGAAGTAGTCCACGCATTTCGCCACGGACATTGAGGCCAGGTCGTGGAGCAGGTCCTGCATCAGGGGGGCGGCGGTGACGTTGTCGCTTCCCTCAAACCAGAGGGCGGGCTGGTCCTCCCCGCCGGAGCGCCGGGCGTTGAGGCTGACCGCGGGCCGCTCCGGCTCCTCTCCGGGCGCTTCCGGCTCCCCGGCCTCCGCTCCGTCCTCTTCTCCGCCGCCCGCCTCCGCCGCCGGGACAGGGCCCTGGATGGTAATGGCCCGCAGATTCTTCTCGCTCAAATCCGGCAGCTCCGGCAGGGCGCACATGTCGTAGATGGGGGTCTGCATCAGCTTCACCAGGGTGTCCGCCACGATGTAGACCGTGGACTCGTCCCCGTTCATGCACATGTAGTAGCTGTCCCCGTCGGTGGTGGCCTTGCCGAAGGCCAGGGTCTGCTCCTTCTCCCCCGCCGAGGCGGTGAGGGTGGCCCCGGGCGTGTCCAGGCCGTGCTCCGACTTATCCTCCCCGGCGGGAAGGACCTGCTGGAACTTCAGGGAGGACAGGGCTTCCAGAATCGCGTTCACCGTGTCGTCCTTCAAGGGGAAGTCCGGCCCGTCGGCCCAGATCCACTTCCCCTCCTCGTCCAGGGCGAAGGAGAGGGTGGCCGACCCGTTGTACCAGCGCAGGGCGGTATACGCTCCGGGGTCCACCGCTTTCCCGTCGGCGGAAAGGCCCGCGGGCGCGGCCGTTCCCGCCAAGGCCTCCTCCCGTCCCTCCCGGTAAATCATGCCGAAGACGATGAGCAGGGCCAGGAACAGCGCTCCGACGATGCTCAGCAATATGGTGACGGTCCGTCTTTCTTTCCAGGTCATGAAAGGTCCTCCTATATCCGGCCCGGCGGCGTGCCGCCGGGAAGTGTCCAACGGTCGTTTACAGGAAGCCATTATATCCCATCGGTCCCGTATTTGTCAATTTTACGGCCCCAGGCTGAAAGCTTTCTGAAAAAATTTGGTTCAAGATTCACAGTTTATTTATAAAAAATCCAGATTGATTTCAAATTTTCCGGGTATGCTAAGACCATCCTCTGCGGAGGAGACACGATTTCCTCTCTTTCTGTTTCTTTTCCCTCTTTGCAGCCGGCGGCGGGTTCTCCCGTCCGCCGGATTTTTTTTGCGCCGCTTCATCGGTTTCCTGCCACGAAGAACCTCTTGCATTATAACGGGACCTTCGCTATAATAGGCTTGAACCGGGATGGTTACTTGTTTCACAAAGAACGGGCGGGGCGCGCCGCCTGAAAAATAGGAGGAGACTGCTATGAGAGGTGTACACAGCGCGGTTGACGACATCCGCCGCACCGTATTCAAAGAGGTGGCCAAGCTGGCCTTTGAAGGCGGAGACCCCCGCCTTTTGGACCAGATCCCCCTGAAGATGATCCAGGGCGAGGTGGCGAAGCACCGCCACGACGTGTTCCTGGAGCGGGCCATCGTGGAGGAGCGGGTCCGCCTGGCCCTGGGCCTGAACATCCGCTTCGCCGGGGAGACCATCCCCGTCAGCGAGGACCTTTTGTCCGCAGAGAAGTCCCAGAAGCATTTCCAAAATCCCCTGGTGAACATCATTCCCTTCGCCTGCAACGCCTGCCCCCCCAAGCAGCTGCGCATCACGGACAACTGCCAGGGCTGCATCTCCCACCCCTGCATGAACGTCTGCCCCAAGGACGCCATCTACATGGACAAGGACAAGCACTGCCACATCGACCAGGAAAAATGCATCAAATGCGGCAAATGCTTCAACCAGTGCCCCTACCGGGCCATCAGCAAAATTGAGCGCCCCTGCGCCGCCGCCTGCGGCATGGACGCCATCAAGTCCGACGAGCTGGGCCGGGCCCAGATCGATTATGACAAGTGCGTCTCCTGCGGCATGTGCCTGGTGAACTGCCCCTTCGGCGCCATCGCCGACAAGAGCCAGATCTACCAGGTCTGTCAGGCCCTGCACAAGGGGGAAAAGGTCGTCGCCTGCGTGGCCCCGGCCTTTGCGGGCCAGTTCGGCAAGGAGGCCACCCCCGCCAAGCTCCACGCCGCCATGAAGGTGCTGGGCTTCTACGATGTGGTGGAGGTGGCCATCGGCGCGGACCTTTGCACCGTGGAGGAGGCCCACGACTTTTTGGAGGAGGTCCCCGCCAAGCAGCCCTGGATGGGCACCAGCTGCTGCCCCGCCTGGAGCGTCATGGCCAAGAAGCTCTACCCCGAGTTTACCGACTACATCTCCATGGCCCTGACGCCCATGGTCATCACCGCCCGGATGGTGAAGAAGGACCACCCGGACGCTAAAACGGTCTTCATCGGGCCCTGCTCGGCCAAGAAGCTGGAGGCCAACCGCCGGACCATCCGCTCCGACGTGGACTTCGTGCTGACGTTTGAGGAGATGCTGGGCATCTTTGACGCGGCGGACATCGACTTTTCCAAGCTCCAGGCCAACCCGGAGGACGAGATGGACGAGGGCACCGGCATGGGCCGGGGCTTCGCCGTGGGCGGAGGCGTGGCCGCCGCCGTGGTGGAGGCCGTGAAGCACATCGACCCGGACCGGAAGATCCAGATCGAGTACGGCGACGGACTGAAGAACTGCCGGAAGATGCTGGCCATGGCCAAGGCGGGCAAGCGGGACGGCTACCTGCTGGAGGGCATGGGCTGTCCCGGCGGCTGCGTGGCCGGCGCGGGCACCATCGCCCCCATCCGGGACAGCATGATGACCGTGGAGAAGTTCAAAAACGCCGCCCCCTCCATGAGCTGCACCGAGAGCCCCTATCTGGACCGGCTGGAGGAAGTGGAGCAGAAGTACGAGATCAACCACCACGACTGATCCGCCGGAGGGCATGGGAAAAATTGGCAGGCTTTGCCCGTCAATTTTTCCGCCGCCCTGAAATTTAAATAAACCGTAAATTTCAATCAAATTTTTGTTTTGTCGCATTTGCAACTAGCGGTTCGTCCCCGAACCTGTTATACTCAGAACACGAACTGAACAGGACCAGGAGGTCTTACATTTTAAGGAGGAATACAATTATGAAAAAGTGGGTTTGCCCTGTCTGCGGTTATGTGCACGAGGGAGAGACCGCCCCGGAGAAGTGCCCCCAGTGCGGCGTTCCCGGCGCGAAGTTCAAGGAGCAGGGCGCGGATATGACCTGGGCCGCCGAGCATGTGGTGGGCGTGGGCAAGACCTTCGGCGCGGACGTCCCCGCCGAGGTTCAGAAGGAAATTATTGACGGCCTGAACGCCAACTTCGCCGGCGAGTGCACCGAAGTGGGCATGTACCTGGCCATGGCCCGCGTGGCCCATCGGGAGGGCTATCCCGAGATCGGCCTGTACTGGGAGAAGGCCGCCTATGAGGAGGCTGAGCACGCCGCCAAGTTTGCCGAGCTGCTGGGCGACGTGGTGACCACCAGCACCAAGAAAAATTTGGAAATGCGGGTAGAGGCCGAGAACGGCGCCACCGCCGGCAAGTTCGCCCTGGCGAAACTGGCCAAGCAGTACAACCTGGACGCCATTCACGACACCGTCCACGAGATGGCCCGTGACGAGGCCCGCCATGGCAAGGCGTTCAAGGGCCTGCTGGAGCGGTTTTTCAAGTAAGAGCGGGAGGACATACAGCTATGGATAAGTACGTATGCCCCTGCGGCTATGTCTACGACCCCGCCGTGGGCGATCCCGACAACGGCGTGGCCCCCGGCACCCCCTGGGAGCAGGTCCCCGAGAGCTGGGTCTGCCCCATCTGCGAGATGGGCAAGGACGTGTTCGAAAAGGAATAAGCGCCGCGTTTATCGCAGCCATATAACCGGAGGGGAACGGGAACGCTCGTTCCCCTCTTTTTGCGCGCTTTTTCCTTCTGTTTTTTATTTGACGATTTCCAAAAATCGAAGTATAATAAAGTGGACCGGAAAGGAGGTCCCGCTATGAAGACCATCATCACCATCGGAAGACAGTTCGGCAGCGGCGGCAAGGAAGTCGGCATCCGCGTGGCCAAGGAACTGGGCATCCCCTTTTATGATAAGGAAATTCTTCAGGAGGCGGCCAAAAAGAGCGGCCTGTGCGAAAAAATCCTGGAAAATTTTGACGAGCGTCCCAAGAGCCTGCTCTACTCCATCGCCATGGATTCCTACATGTTCGCCCTGCCCGGCACCGGAGCGGGCGAGTCCCTGGAGCAGCAGGTGTATCTCGCCACCTTCAACACCATCCGCCACATCGCCGAGGAAGGCCCCTGCGTCATCATCGGCCGCTGCGCGGACTACGCCCTGGCCAGCAACCCCAACCATTTCAGCGTTTTCATCCACGCCCCCCTGGAGGACCGAATCCGCCGGGTGGCCCAGCGGCAGGACCTGTCCCCCGAAAAGGCCAGGACCCTGATCAGCAAAACGGACAAACGCCGGGCCTCCTATTATGAGTATTACTCCTCCCAGCGCTGGGGAGCCGTGGACAGCTATGACTTCTGCGTCAACAGCAGCTACCTGGGGCTCGGCGGCACGGTGGAGCTCATCCGCGCCATGGTGGACCACAAGGAACACCCCGTCCCCAGCCCCACGGAGGCCGATCCCACCCGGAAATAAAAAACCGCCCGGCGGTTCTCAAGGACCGCCGGGCGCTTTCCCGTTCCGGCAGGCGGGTCAGGCCTTCCGCCCTGGAAAAATATTTTCCAATTTTGTCAAGTTAGCCCTTCCTTCTTTTGAAAATGTTTGATATAATTACCATCTAGTAAGGATATCCGGCTGTCTTCCACCGCGGCGAAACTTGTTCCGCGGAGCCGCATCCATGATGGGAGGAATCTGTTGTGGAGAAAATTTTGATTATTGACGACAGTCCTGTCCAGGCGAACTTCCTCAGCTCCATCCTGGAGCCGGATTACGAAATCACCGTTGTCAACTCTGCTGAGGAAGGCTTGGAGCAGGCAAAGGCCGGGGACTATTCCCTGATTCTCCTGGACGTGATTATGCCGGGCATCGACGGCTTTCAGCTTTTGAAAATGCTTCAGGAAGAGGTCATTCTCCGGCACACGCCGGTCATCCTCATCACCAGCCTCAACGACATCCAGCACGAGGAACAGGGCCTCACCCTGGGAGCCGTGGACTATATTACCAAGCCCTTCCACCCCGCCATTGTCCGGGCCAGGGTACATACCCATATCAACCTCTACCAATACCGCACTCAGATTGAGCGGGAGGCCACGGTGGACCAGCTCACCGGCGTGCCCAACCGGCGGCGCTACGACGCCGTCAGCGGCAAGCGCTGGCAGGACGCCGTCCGCCTGGGCGTCCCCTTCTCTATCTGCATGTTCGACATTGACAAGTTCAAGGTCTACAACGACACCTTCGGCCATCCCGCGGGGGACAAGGTCATCAAGGCCGTGGCTGAAACCGCCTCCTCCATGCTCCGCCGGGGAACGGACTTCTTCGCCCGCTACGGCGGGGAGGAGTTTGTGGCCTTGATCCTGGGCGGCAGCGCCGAAAGCGACTTTACCCATTTGAAGGCCGTCCGCCAGGCGGTGGAGAATCTGCACATTCCCCACAACCCGGAGGTTTCCCAGTGGGTGACCGTCAGCATCGGCGGCATTACCGTTTTGCCCAAGCTGGGGACCTCTTACGACATGTACCTCAAAATGGCGGACGCCATGCTATACGACGCCAAGCGCTTCGGCCGGAACCAGGTGGTTTGGACCAACGAGCGCATGGAGCAGCAGAGAGAAAAATAAAAGCCCCAGGGGGGCGTTTCAAGGTAGAACCAGCGCCTCGAAGGTGGAGTTCCTGGCACTGTTTCTATAGGGGGACGGAGGACCGGCTTGCGCCGGTCCTCCGCCATTATTGGGAAAATTCGTTTGCCGGGCTTCCGGATTACTTGTAGAGCTCCGGCTTCTCCATGGTCTCCACCTTCAAGAACTGAGAGGTGCCCCGGGAGGCGTTCAGCGCGTCGCCGGCGACGCAGGCCACATAGCCGTCCCAGCTGGAGGGGCCGGTGAGCTTCCCGGCGTGGACGGACTCCACCCACTTGCAGAACTCGATGTCATAGGCCTCGATGAA
Source organism: uncultured Oscillibacter sp. (assembly GCF_950073225.1). Classification (NCBI taxonomy): domain Bacteria; kingdom Bacillati; phylum Bacillota; class Clostridia; order Eubacteriales; family Oscillospiraceae; genus Oscillibacter; species uncultured Oscillibacter sp. The sequence goes on along the minus strand of NZ_CATMPS010000010.1, from coordinate 20,823 downwards.
GCGCTCCTTCCAGTCGGTCATGATAGGCATGGACTCGGCGGGGTTCAGGCTGTCCCAGCCGGCGGGGCGGGAGCGGCGGACCACGGCGTAGGGGTCGGGGAGCTTCACGGTGCCGTTTTCGCAGACCACCTCGCACTGGATGTCATAGCCGTAGCCGTCGGCCACCTGGACCTCCACGTCGATGAAGCAGCCCTTCTTGGTCCGCATCAGCATGACCTGGGGGTTGTCATAGCCCTTGTCGGAGTTGGCGGACTGGCGGACCTTGACGCACTGGACGTCCTCATACTCGTCGTCCAGAAGCCAGCGGCAGATATCCAGCTCGTGGATGGCCACGTTGGTGACGCCGTTTTCGGTCTTGAAGCCCGGGCCCTGGGCAACGTTCCGGTGGCAAGCCTTGATGACCAGGGGCGCGCCGATCTCGCCGGAGTCGATGATCCGCTTCATCTCCGCGTAGCCCCGGTCATAGTGGCGCATGAAGCCCACCTGGACCAGCCGCTTGCCGATCTCCAGCTCCCGGTTGATGATCTCCTCGCAGTCCTTGGCGTTCTGGCTCAGGGGCTTTTCGCAGAAGCACCACTTCTCCTCCGCCAGGGTCTTCATGACGTAGTCGTGGTGCGTGGGGTCGATGGAGGTAATGACCACGGCTTCCACATCCGGGTCCTTGATCATGCCGTCGCAGTCGTTTCCATAGGATTTGATGCCGTATTTGGCGGCGGTTTCATCGGCAGCGGCGGCTACGTAGTCGGACACGGCCACGACGGTGGCGCCGGGGACGGTCTCGATGATGCGGCGGCAGTGGTCCTTGCCGATGGCTCCGCAGCCGATGATGCCGATTTTCAGAACTTTGTCCATGATAATCAACCTTTCTTTTAATAGTCAAATAGGATTTTCCTACAGGAGACACATCGGGAAACTATGATGAACGGGGGCTGAAACGGCCCGTTCGATTGCCCGAGCGCCTCGTTCCTGGCTTTGAAATGGAGCGGCACGCCGGTGAAGCAGGGTTCTTGATAGTAGTGGATTCCGTGCGTGCTTTGCAGCACGCCGTCCTCCATTTCCGCGCCGCAGAAGGGGCAGTCCATGAATCAGTATTTCCGCGCCTCGTCGCGGCCTTCCTTGACGCCCTTCCAGGCCTCCCGGACGCTCTCCTTCTCGGACACGTCGGCGAGCCCGACGTTCCACCAGGATTCATACCCGTCGGTCATGGTCTTGGGAATGACCTTCAGGTCGAAGAGGCACGCAACCGTCTGCTTCTTCGCGTCGGCCAGGGCGGCCTCCAGTTCGGCAATGGTCTTGCAGGTGTAGGTCTTCAGGCCGTAGCCCTCGCCGATCTTGGCGTAGTCCACGGGAATGAGGTCTCCGCAGGGCTTTTTGCCGTCGGTATAGCGGAACTCGGTGGCCAGGCTCCCGATGCCGTGGTTCATTTCCAGGTTGTTGATGCAGCCAAAGCCGCAGTTGTCGAAGACCAGGATGTTGACCTTCTGCTTTTCCTGCTGGATGGTCATGATCTCGCTGTGGAGCATCTGGAAGCTGGAGTCGCCCACCACGCAGTAGACCTCGTTGTTAGGTTCCGCGAACTTCACGCCCAGAGTGGCGGCTACCTCGTAGCCCATGCAGGAATAGCCGTACTCGGCATGATAGCCGCCCCGCTTGTCGGTGGTCCACATCCGCTGCATGCAGCTGGGGAGGGAGCCTCCGGCGGTGATGATGGTGGCGTCCGCGTCGATGCAGCGGCGGATGGCGGCCAGGGCGGCGGTCTGGGTGATCCTGCCGTCCGTCAGCTTCACAAACTCGGGGATGGTGCGGGGGTCCCGGGCCTTGATGATGGGGTCGAAATCGTCGCCGGTGTACTCGATGGACCCCAGGCGCTTCATTTCCTCGTCCCACACGGCCTTGGCCTTGGTGATCTCGTCGGTGTAGGCGGAGACGTACTTCCGGGCCCGCAGCTTCTCCGCCAGGGCCTGGACGGTGACCTTGGCGTCGCCCACGGCCTTTACCGCGTCCATCTTATAGGCGTGGAAGCGGCAGTTGTTGATGGTGACGAATTTCACGTCCGGATTCTGGTAGAGCCGCTTGGAGCTGGTGGTGAAGTCGCTGAGCCGGGAGCCGATGGCGATGACCACGTCGGCGTCCTTGGCAATGTGGTTGGAGGCGTAGGTCCCCGTCACGCCGATGCCGCCCAGGCAGCAGGGGTGGCTGGACTTGCAGGCACTCTTGCCGGCCTGGCTCTCGCCGAAGGGGATGTGGAACTCCTCGCAGAACTGCTCCACGGCCTCCCCCGCGTCGGAGTAGCGCACGCCGCCGCCCACGATGACCAGGGGCTTCTTGGCCTTGGAGATGATCTCCGCGATGTCCTCCAGCTCCTCCTCCACGGCCACGGGCCGGGTGATGCGGTGGACCCGCTTTTCAAAGAAGTAGCTGGGGAAGTCATAGCTCTCGCCCTCCACGTCCTGGGGCAGGGCGATGCAGCACGCGCCGGTCTCGGCGGGGTCCGTCAGCACCCGCATGGCGCTGATGAGGGCGGTCATGACCTGCTCGGGCCGGGTAATGCGGTCCCAGTACTTGCACACGGGCTTGAACGCGTCGTTGGTGGAGACGGCCAGGCTGCTGCTCTGCTCCAGCTGCTGGAGCACCGGGTCCGGCTGGCGGGAGGCGAAGGTGTCCGCCGGGAAGACCAGCAGGGGGATGTTGTTGACCGTGGCCGTGGCGCACGCCGTCACCATATTGGCCGCGCCGGGGCCCACGGAGGAAGCGCAGGCGATGATCCGCTTGCGGCAGTTCTGCTTGGCGAAGGCGATGGCCGCATGGCACATGCCCTGCTCGTTCCGGCCCTGCATGACCTTGAGGCCGCCGGGGTTCGTGTCCAGGGCCTCGCCCAGGCCCACGGCGATGCCGTGGCCGAAGATGGTGAAAAAGCCCTCCACGAATTTGGTCTCCACGCCGTCCATGGAGACGTACTGGTTATCCAGGAATTTGACAATGGCCTGGGCCGTCGTTAAGCGAATCGTTTCCATTGGAAAGACCTCCTTTAAAGTTTATCCCTGATAGATGTGGTCGTTGGCGTCGGGCTTCCAGAGCCAGGCGTGCTCCTCGTCGTCGATGCGGGTTTTCAGCCAGGGGTCCCCCTCCAGGTGCCGGATGCCCCAGGCGTAGCACATGGCGTAGCCCGGCGCGGCGGTCTGGGAGTGGAAGCCGCTGGTGATGACGGCAAGGCCGTTGTGGCCGGTTTGATAAATCTCCCCGTTGGCAAAGCCCGCGCCGAAGCCGTGGGGATAGTCAAAGCGGTAGAAATAGACCTCCGGCTGAGGATGGTGATGGGGGGGATAGGAGGACCACTTGCCGGGGTGGTTCAGCACCTCGCCCAGGACCATGTTGGAAAAGGGCGCGTTGTCGTGGTCGAAGAAGGTTTTGATCTCCCGCTCCATGCAGCCCAAAAGCTCGCCATTGCACCCGGCGTGCTGGGTCTGGACGGTGTCGGGGGTGTACATGACCGCCTCAAAGGGCTTTTCGTTGAGGGTCTTTTGGATGTACAGCTCGCTGTGGGCCTTGGCGGTGAGGACGATCTTCTCCCCCCGGCCCGCCAGGAGACAGTAGGCCTCATGGTGGAAGCAGTCGGGACGCTCGGCCTCCACGGTCTTCCCGGCCCACTGATAGGTCACCGTTCCGGCGAAGAGGAGGACGGCGATTTCCTTCTCGGCCTCTTCAAAGGTGAAGTCGTCGCCGGGCTCCATGACCAGGAGGCCCACGTCCATCTGGGTGCCCATGTCGTCCGCGGACATATCGATGTAGGGATTGTACCCCTGCTTGAGTTCGGCGTTTTTGTTAAAATAGGTCATTGGAATCATCTCCCAAATTGTAATTCAAATCATTTTTGCGACGACACGCGCGTCACAAAAATTCCTTGACTCCAGCCGCCTGGGGCGGCGGCTCCAGTGACCGGTGTCACTGGAGGGGGGAATCCAAAGGGGGGGACGAAGTCCCCTCTTTGAGCCTTAGAGCCCCGTATGCTCCCGAATGTACTTCCGCCCCTTCATGGCGTACTCCAGCGGATTCGCCTTGGCGGGGTCCTGCTCGGCCTCCACCAGCAGCCAGCCCTGATACCCGGCGTCCGCCAGAACCTTAAACACCGGGTCAAAATCCACGTCGCCGTCGCCGGGCACGGTGAACGCGCCGCTGCGCACGGACTGGAGGAAGCTCCAGTTGTTCTTCCGGGCCTCTTCCACAACCGGCAGCCGCATGTCCTTCAGATGCACATGGCCCACCCGGTCCACATACTTCTTCAGCATGGTCAGGGGGTCCTCCCCGGCGAAGGTGAAGTGGCCGGTGTCATAGCACAAAAACACATACCGGGGGTCGGTGTTGGCCATCATCCGGTCCGTCTCCTCGCTGGTCTGGACCACGGTGCCCATGTGGTGGTGGAAGCAGAGCTTGAAGCCCCGGTCGGCGGCGATCTTGCCCAGCTTGTTCAGCCCTTCGCAGAAAAGGGCCCACTCCCCGTCGTTCATCACATGCTTGTGCCCGCCGGTGAGGACCGGGGTGTCCATCTGGCCCTGGATGGAATAGCTCTGCTCGCTGACGTTGATCCGGTTCGCCCCCACGGCGGCCAGGAAGTCCAGGTTCGCCTTAAAGTCCTTCTCCTCCTCCTCAAAGGGGCGGGTCAGGAGAAACGAGGAATACCAGCGGCTGGCAATCCGCATGCCCCTGAGGTCCAGGGCCTTTTTCAGCTCGGCGGGGTCCGTGGGGTACTTGTTGCCGATCTCACAGCCGGTAAAGCCCGCCAGGGCCATCTCGCTGACGATCTGCTGGAAGGTGTTCTCGCCGCCCAGCTCGGGCATATCATCGTTGCACCAGCCAATGGGCGCAATGCCCAGGGAAACGTTTTTGGAATCAAACATGGGAAACGACCTCCTTGAAAAATTGTCGTCCTGGGGCCCGGCAGGGGCCCTCCGGGGCAGAGGGGAAAACCGGCGGAAGCGAAGCGCTGCCGCAATCGTTTTCGCTATAAAGAAATTAGCATTTTCCCGCTGAAAAATCAACGGTTTTTCTCCGTGTTTTAGAAAATTTTCCAAATTCGCCAAAGGCTCTCCGGCTTTTTTTACGCTTTGACGGAAGGCTTGACGGAATTTACGCAAACGTTCACAATCTGCACGCGGACCTCACCAGAGGTCCGTCCAGCCCACGGCGTCCCCCTGGGCGGCGAAGGGCTCCGGGAAGGCATCCGAGGCCAGCATTTCCTCCCGGATGGCGGCGGAGAGATCCGGGACCGTTTCGGGCCCGTAGGCGGCGAAGGCGGCGCTGTCCATCAGCAGCGCCCCGGCCCGCTCCATGTCCTCCAGGTTCACCCGCTGGATCTCCTCCGTCTGGGAGGAACAGCAGTCCGTCAGCACCACGGTGTTGTACTCCAGGGCAATGGCGTCGTAGCAGGTGGTGCGGACGCAGTTGGGGGTGGTGGTGCCCGCCAGAATCACCGTCCGCACGTCCAGGCGGCGGAGGATCAGGTCCAGCTCCGTCTGGAAAAAGGCGCTCCACCGGGGCTTGATGATGGTGTAATCCCCCGGCTGGGGGCGGAGGGCCTCCGGGGCCTGGGCGCTGTTGGGCCCGGCGGAGGCGGGGCGGCAGGCGTGGCCCCCGGCCTTCCAGGCGGCGTACCGGGTCAGCTCCACGTCGCTGCCGTCGGCGCGGTAGATGCGCTTGACAAAGAAAACGGGGATGCCCTTGCTCCGGGCCAAATCGCACGCATGGGCACAGGCGGGGACGGTGGCCTGGGCCCCCTTGATGCAGTGGCCGCCCCGGCGGTCCACAAAGCCGTTTTCCATGTCAATGAGAATGAGGGCGGAACGGGTGGGATTGGGTTTCATGGCAATGCTCCTTTCACAGCTTTTCAAACACATGCACCCGGAAGGAGGTCCGCACCTCCAGCCGGTCCAAGGCCGCCAGGCGCTCCGCCCCGGCCCTGGGGGTTTTCCAAAAATAGGGGGTCATGCGGAAGAGGTTTTGAAGGTCCTCCCGCCGCTCCAGCAAAACCGTCCCGTCCACCGGGACAATCTCCCGATAGGCGAAGCCCTCGTAGGGGGTCTCCTTCTCCTCGTTGGGGTAGGGCTTATCGTAGAGAATTTCCTTCATCTCCCAGAGGTGCTCCGCCCCGGGGACCACATAGAGGAACCACCCGCCGGGCTTCAGCACCCGCCGGAACTCCTCCAGCGCCAGGGGGGAAAAGCAGTTCAAAAGCACGTCCACGCCGCCGTCCGCCAGGGGCAGTCGGTAGGAGGAGGCCACGGCGAACTCCGCCCCCTTCTCCCGCCTGGCCGCCGTGCGGAGGGCGAATTTCGAGATGTCCGTCCCCGCTATTTGGGGCCGTCTCCCGGCGGCCCGCAGGGCCTGGGCCACCCCGGCGGTGTACCAGCCCTCGCCGCAGCCCGCGTCCAGAAGGGCGGGCGTTTCACCGGAAAGGGCCAAAATTCGACTACAAAGCGTATTTAGAAGCGGCTGGTAATACCCTCCGGACAGGAATTCCCGCCGGGCCAGCACCATCTCCCGGTCGTCTCCGGGGAGGGCGGAGTGCTTTTGGTTGGGGGGCAGCAGGTGGACGTAGCCCTCCTTGGCGATGTCAAAGCTGTGGCCCTCAGGGCAGCGGTACGCCCCCGCCGCCCGCTCCAGGGGGGCGGCGCAGAGGGGACAGCGGAAGAGACTCATTCCGTTCCGCCTCCCGTCACGTCGTTGATCCACTTCCCGCCCCGGACCCGCCAGAGGCAGAGGGGGAATTTCACGATGCTTTCCAGCTGGATGGCGAAGGCAATGGGCCAGCATCCCAGTTTCAGAACCAGGGCCACCAGGGCCGTGGCGGGAAGGCACACCACCCACTGGGGGGCGATGTCCAGGACCGTGGACCACATCACGTCGCCCCCGGCCCGGAGGACCCCGGTGATGGCGGAGATGGCACAGGCGTGGAGGGGGATGGAGGCGAAGCCCATGACCGCCAGGGCCGTGGCGATTTCAGCGGAGAGGCCGAAGAGCTTGAACATGGGGAAAATAACGGGCACGAACAGCAGAGGCACCAGGGCGATGGAGAACACCGTCAGCGCCGTCCCCACCAGCACGGCGAACCAGAGGAGGGCCCGGCTCAGGTCCATGACCTTCTCCCGGCCCTGGCCCTCGCCGATGGCCTTGCCCACTATCACCGCCGTGGCGGCTCCCAGGCCGAAGCAGACCACCAGGAACAGGCGGTTCAGATTGCCCATGACGGCGTTGGCCGCCAGCATTTCCACAGAGTTGTCCGTGTAGCCCAGGATAACGGTCAAGAGGGAGTTCCCCAGGCCCCAGACAGTTTCGTTCAGCACCACCGGGGAGGCGTACTTGACAAAGCGGCGCATCATGTCCAGGCCCGGGCGGAAGAACAGCCCCAGGTGCAGGGGGATGAGCCTGCTCCGCAGGGCGCAGACAACGCAGATGGCAAACTCGCTGATCCGGGCCAGTAAAGTGGCAATGGCGGCCCCGGCCACCCCCAGGGCTGGGAAGCCGAAATTGCCGAAAATCAGCAGGTAGTTCAGTCCCGTGTTCAGGATGGTGGAAAAGCCGAAGAGCTTCATGCCGAAGGCCGGGTCCTCCACACTCCGCCGGGCGCTGACGTAGATGGAGGAGAGCATGTTGAACACATAGGCAAAGCCGATGACCTGGAGGTAGGGCGCGCCCAGCAGGGAAAGCTCGTGCTTGTTGGACAGGAGGTCCATCACGGGCACCGGAAAGGCCCAGAAGGCCAGGGCCAGGGGCAGCGTGACGGCTGTTCCCAGCAGGGAGGCAACGCCCATGGCGCGGCTGACGCTCTTCTCGTCCCCCTTGCCCCAGTACTGGCTCACCAGAATGCCCAGGCCGCTCTGGAAGCCGAAGACAATGCTGGTGAGGAGGAACACCGGGACGTTGGCGGTGGTCACCGCCGCCATCTCCGCGTTTCCCAGGCGGGAGACCATGAAGGTGTCGATGAGCCCCAGGGAAAAGGTGATGAGGTTTTGCAGAATCATGGGCAGGGAGAGCTTAAAAAGCCGCTTGTAAAAGCCGGGTTCCCGGCGGAGGAAATTGAACATAAGTCACCTTTATCAAACGATTATTATAAAATTTACAGCATGGGCATCCGGGTGTCCCGGTGCCGCCGGAGGGCCTGGGCACAGGCGTCGATGTCCGCCTCGGTGGTGCCGGGGCCAAAGCTGAGGCGGATCACCCCGGCGGCCACCCGCTTGGGGAGCTTCAGGGCGGCAACGACATGGCTGGGCTTGCCCTGGTGGCAGGCGGACCCGGCGGAGACGCAGATTCCCTGGCTTCCCAGGTCGTTGACGATGTTTCCGGCGGGCCAGCCCGCCAGGGAGACGGACAGGATATGGGGGGCCGTCCCCGCCCCCACGCAAACCATGTCCGGTATGGCAAGCAGCTTCTCCAGGGCTACGGCGTGAAGGGCCTCCAAATGGGCGCGGTTCCGCTCCCGGTTTTCCAGGCGCAGCTCCGCCGCCCTGGCAAAGCCCGCGATCTGGGCCGTGGCCTCGGTGCCGGAGCGGAGCCCCCGCTCCTGCCCCCCGCCCGCCAGAAGGGGCCGGGGATTCCGCGCCCGGGGGCCGATGTACAGGGCCCCGACGCCCTTGGGCCCGCCGATCTTGTGGGCGGAAACCGTTACAAAATCCGCCCCCAGGGCCCTGGCGGAGAAGGTCCCCAGGCCCTGCACCGCGTCGGTGTGGAGGAGGGTCTTGGGATTTCGGGCGGCAAGGCCCCTGGCGATGTCCGCAACGGGGTACACGGTCCCCAGCTCGTTGTTCACCAGCATGACGGAGACGGCGGCGGTGTCGGGCCGGACGGCCTCTAAAACCTGCTCCGCCGTAAGACTACCGTTTTGGTCCGGTGCGAGGTACGTGACCTCGCACCCCTCCCGCTCCAGCCACTTGCAGCACTCCAGCACGGCGCTGTGCTCCACCGCCGTGGTGACGATGTGGTTTCCAACGTGCCGGTTCTGCCACACGGCGGCCCGGAGGGCCCAGTTGTCCCCCTCGGTGCCGCAGGAGGTGAAATGCAGCCCCTCCGCCGGGCAGTCCAGCAGGGCGGCCACGGCCCTCCGCCAGTCCTCGACCCGCTTTTTCATTTCCGCGCCGAAGGGATACTGGGAGCTGGGATTTCCGTACCGCTCCGTCAGGACTTCTATCATGGCGTCCGCCACGGCCCGGGGGACGGGGGCGGTGGCAGCGTAATCCAGGTAAATCATCTGGTAAAAAACTCCTTTCCAGGGGGCTTGCCCAAACCGGGAGATTCCAGTATAATAGGGCATGCCAAGCCATTATAGCGAACAATCTTACAAAGCGCAAGGAGAATCTGATCCACTATGAAAGTCGCCATCTACACCCTTGGCTGCAAGGTGAACCAGTACGAGACCCAGGCCATGGAGCGGGAGCTCCGGGCCCGGGGCCACGAGACGGTCCCCTTCGGCCAGGAGGCAGACGCCTACGTTATCAATACCTGCTCCGTCACCGCCGCCGGGGACCAGAAGTCCCGCCAGGCCGTCCACCGGGCCCGCCGGGAGTACCCGGGGGCCGTGGTGGCCGTGTGCGGCTGCTGGTCCCAGACCCACGCCGCCGAGGCCCGGGCCCTGGGGGCCGACGTGCTGACGGGCACCGGGGACCGCATGGGCTTTTTAAGCCTTCTGGAACAGGCCGTCCAAGAGCGGGAGCGCAAGGCCCCCCTGGAGGCCGTGGACCCGCCCTTTGAGCGGCGGCATTTTGAATGGCTCCCCGCCGGGGGGCTGGAGGGCCGGACCCGGGCCCTTTTGAAGGTGGAGGACGGCTGCGCCAACTTCTGCTCCTACTGCATCATCCCCTATGCCCGGGGCCCGGTGCGCTCTTTGCCCATGGGGGAGGCGGCGGTCCAGGCCCTGGAGCTGAAAAACCAGGGCTATCAGGAAATTGTGCTGACGGGCATTGAGATTTCCTCCTGGGGCCGGGACCTCTGCCAGGGGACCACCCTCATCGACCTTCTGGAGGCCGTCAGCGCCGCCGTGCCGGGCGTGCGCCTCCGGCTGGGAAGCCTGGAGCCCCGGACCGTCACGGAGGAGTTCTGCCAGAGGGCGGCAATCCTGCCGGACCTGTGCCCCCAGTTCCACCTCTCCCTCCAAAGCGGCTGCGACGCCACCCTGCGGCGGATGCGGCGGAAGTACGACACAAAGCGGTATCTCCAAGCCGTGGAGCTTTTGAAAAAGACCTTCCGCCACCCCGCAATCACCACGGACCTCATCACCGGCTTCCCCGGGGAGACGGAGGAGGAGTTTCAGGAAACCCTGGAATTTATTCAAAGCTGCGGCTTTGCCCGGATGCACATTTTCCCCTACTCCCAGCGCCCCGGCACCCCGGCGGCGGAGATGGAGCAGCTTCCCAAGGCCCTTCGGGCCGAGCGGGCCCGCCGGGCGGCGGAGGCCGCCGCCGCCATGCGCCGGACCTACTTGGAGGAGTGCGTGGGCCGGACGGAGGAGGTGCTCTTCGAGCAGCCCGCCGGAAAGGAGGGTCTCTTCCTGGGCCACGCCCCCAACTACGCGGAGGTGCTGGTAAAGGGGGCGGATCTGCACAACCAGATCCGCCCCGTGGCCATCACCCAAACCGACGGGGAAACCCTCTTCGGGGAACTGAAGGAGTGAGGATATGAAAAGCCACTTTTTCGCCTACCTCTCCCGGATGCGGTTTATCCAGCGCTGGGCGCTGATGCGGAACACCGCGCCGGAGAACGTCCAGGAGCACAGCCACCAGGCCGCCGTCCTGGCCCACGCCCTGGCGGTGATCCGCAACGAGAAATTCGGCGGGACCGCCGACCCCGGAGCGGTGGCGGCGGCGGCGCTGTACCACGACGCCAGCGAGATTTTAACCGGGGACATGCCCACCCCCATCAAATACGGCAACCCCGCCATCCAGCACGCCTATAAGGAGGTGGAGGCGGTGGCGGAGCGGAAGCTGCTGGCCATGCTGCCCCAGGAGCTGCGGGAGGCCTACGCCCCGGTGCTCACGGAGGTGGACCCGGAGGTGGAGCGGCTGGTGAAGGCGGCGGACAAGCTCTCGGCGTACATCAAATGCGTGGAGGAGCTGAAGGCCGGAAACACCGAATTCCGGGACGCCGCCGCCCAGACGCGAAAGGTCCTGGAGGGCTACGGCCTGCCGGAGGTGGAATATTTCCTGGAGACCTTCATGGACAGCTTTTCCCTGACCCTGGACCAGCTGAAATAAGACGTTTCAATCGCGGCGGGGGCGGGAACCTTTTTCCCGCCCCCGCCGTCTAAAGGAACACAACAAGATTTGGAGGGATGACCATGAAACGCCTGCTTTCCCTGACCCTGGCCGCCGCCCTGCTGGCGGCGCTGACCCTGCCCGCCGCGGCGGCGGAGGAATCCCAGGACGTTCGCCTTGCCAAGGTCACCGCCCTGGTGAAGGAGGCCCTGGCCCTGGACACGGAAGCCTATGAGACCTTCCGGGGCAGCCTGTCCGAGGAATTGGCTCCTGTCTGGGACCTGAGCTGGGAGGGGGAACGGCGCTCCCTCTCCGTCTCCGCCCTGGAGGACGGCACCGTCGTCAGCCTCTCCCGCTGGGAATCCCGGGCCTCCGCCCCCGCTTCCAACGAAGGAGGCTTCCCCTCCTTCCCGGAAAACGGCGGCGCGGAGGACCGGGCAGCGGCGGAGGCCTTCCTGGCCCGGGTCCTACGGACGGGAGAAGCCGCGGAGCTGAGCGGCCCGGAGGGCGCGTCCTCCCTGGGGGGCTCCGGCAGCGCCTGGTCCGGGACCCTCGTCCTCAACAGCCTGCCCTCTCCCCTCCACTACTCCATCCGGGTGGAGGACGGGCTGGTGGAGCATTTCAGCCGGGACGTGCCGGAAACCGCCGCCATCGGCGGCGTGCCCGGGCCGGAGGCCGCCGCCTCCGCCGGTGAGGCGGAAGAGGCCCTGGCCGGAACCCTGAAGCTCCGGCTGGAGTATGTCCGGGACCCCGGCAGCGCCAAGGCCGTCCTCCGCTATGTGCCGGAGGCGGGGGCCCACACCTTCCTGGCGGACGCCAAAACCGGGGAGCTGATAGACCTGACGGAGCTGGAGGAGCAGCTGCGCCTGGGCTACCGCTCCGCCGCCGGAGGGGCCAACGCCGCTCCCTCCGCCAAGGCGGCGGACACGGCCGCCGAGGAAGCGGGCCTCACCAAGGCGGAGCAGGAGGGCATAGAGCAAATGGAGGGCGTGCTGCCCAAGGAGGAGCTGGACAAGGCCCTCCGGGCGGAGGGCGCCTACGGCCTCCGGGGCTATGCCCTGACCGGCTCGTCCTATGGGGTGGAGCCCGGGAAGGAGGGCGCGGCGGGCCGCTTTCTCTGCACCCTGCGCTACGCCCGGACCGACGGCGGAGAGCGCCTGACCCGGAACATCACGGTCAACGCCAAAACCGGCGCGGTGGAGGGCGTCCAATCCTCCGCCCCCTGGGGCCGGGAGCGAAAGCTCACGGAGGAGGCAGCCCAGAAAAAGGCGGAGGCCTTTTTGAAAGCCCTCTGTCCCGGCCGGACCCTGGAGCTCTATCAGGACGCCGCCTATGCCGTCCCCATCGCCCGGGGACAGGACCAGGCCCCCTATTTCCGCTTCCGCTTCGCCCGGACGGTCAACGGCCTGCCCTTCCCGGAAAACTCCTATTGGGTCTCCATCGACGCGGCGGACGGGTCCGTCTACGGCCTCTCCGGCGGCTGGGACGAGGACGCGGACTTTGACGACGCCAACGGCCTTGTTTCCATGGAAACCGCCCTCTCCGCCTGGGCGGGGACCTATGAAGCGGCGCTGGCCTACCGGAACGTCCCCCAGAAGCTCACCAAGGCCGGCCCGGCCCAGGCGAAGCTGCTGGAGCAGGGCCTGGAATACTACTACGCCCTCCGCCTGACCTACGGCCTGGAGCGGGAGCAGTCCTACTCCGGCGTGGACGCCAAGACCGGTGCGCCGGTCCGGGAGGAGCGGGGAGCCGTCCGGGAGCCCCTTTCCTATGACGACCTGGCCAAGAGCCCGGCCAAGGCGGATATCGAGAAGCTGGCCCAGTACGGCGCGGGCTACGCCGGGGGCAAGTTCCGCCCCAGCAAGAACGTAACCCAGTGGGAGCTGGTGGCCCTGGCCTGCAGCCTCCAGGGAACGGCCCTGGAGCCGGAGGCCGCGGACAAGGACAGCCGGGAGAACGCTTATTACAGCGCCTACCGTCTCGGGCTCCTACGCCCTGCGGAGCGGGACGACAACGCCGTCCTGAGCCGGGCGGACGTGGTGCGGATGCTGCTGGACGCCGCGGGCTACGGCCCCGCCGCCCGGCTGGGGGGAATCTACACCTGCGCGTACAGCGACAAGGGGAGCATTCCCGCAGAAGGGCTGGGCTACGCCGCCCTTGCCCAGGCCCTGGGGCTGGCCTCCGGGACCTACGCCGGAAGCCGGACCGCCACCCGGGGGGAGGCGGCCTCCATGCTCTGCCGGGTGCTGGAGCGGGCGGCCTGAGCATAAGAAGCGGGGACTGCCGGAAGGCAGTCCCCTTTTTGCCCTTATTTCGCTTCCAGGATGCCGGCCAGCCGGTCCAGCGCCTCCCCCGCGTCGGGTCCCTCGGCGGTCAGCGCCACCTCGCCCTGGTCCCGCATCAAGGAGAGGAAGCCAAGGAAGCTCTTGGCGTTGACGCAGTGCCCGCCCCGGGCGATGGTAATCTGGCTGGAAAAGCCGCTGGCCGCCTTGATAAAGCTGGTGGCGACCTGGTCCAGCTGTTCCTCCGGGATCTGTACGACTGCCGTACGATTCATGTGCCCACTCCGTTCCGTCAAATAATTGGGGATAGTATAACACGGTTTTGAGCGGATGCCAATTTTTATTAAAGAAGTTTTCGGGCCTTGGTACATTTTCGTCGTCTCCCCAAAAAGGCGGCGGGAGACCGCTGTGGAAATTGTTAAAAACCCTTAAGGTTTTTGCCGCTTGAGAAAAACGAAAAAAAGGCTTGCATTTCTAGGAAGAGTGTGCTATTATAATAAAGCTGTCCGGAAGGATGGCATATGCGCCCTTAGCTCAGCTGGATAGAGCGTCTGGCTACGGACCAGAAGGCCGGGGGTTCGAATCCCTCAGGGCGTACCAAAACCACGGAAATTCGTTGAATTTCCGTGGTTTTGTTTTTGTTTTCATCACTTTTTCTGGTGGTTGAATTTTGTGGCTCCGGTTTGACCCAAGCCGTGACCCATACCAGAGTTCGGAGCGGAAATCATCAGAGAGCGCTGGAGAGGAAACTGCCCACCGCATTCGCCGCCTGCTTCTGCATGGAGGTGGTGACGTGGGCGTAGGTGTCCAGGGTGAAGCCCGCCGAGTAGTGGCCCAGCATGGCGGAGAGGGTTTTGACATCTACTCCGTTTTGCAGGGCCAGCACCGAAAATGTGTGACGCAGGTCGTGGAAGCGTATTCGTTCTAGCCCTGCCCGTTTCAGCACCCGCTGGAGCATGTGCAGGACGCTGTCCGGGGACATGGGGCCTCCGAACGGAGAGGGGAAGACGTATTCGTCTTTCCGCTCCATACCTTTGAGGACTTCGATGGCATCTGCTCCTATCGCAATGTTGCGGTAGGAGTTTTTCGTTTTCAAGGGAGCTTCCACCACCTCACCGTTCTGACGGAGAATTTGTCGTCGGACGTGGATGATGCCCTTATCCAAATCAATATCGCTCCATTTCAGCCCCAGCAGTTCTCCCCGCCGGAGTCCAGTTGCGAGATCGATGTAGTACAGCTCGAACACACCGCTGCGCCGTGCCTCCTCGAAGAAGGTGCCCAGACTCTCCGGCGGCAGGATTTTCATCTCCTTCCGCTCCAGCTTCGGGAGAACACAGCCTTTCGTGGGATTGGCGGGGATCAGCCGTTGCTCTACCGCACAGTTCAGGGCGGAGGAAATCATCTGGTTGATATTTCGCACTGTCTTGACGCTGAGACCCTTGGGCTTGCTGCGGGACTCCGTGCATTCCACCCTGCCGTTCTCCAGCAGGTGTTTGTATAACCTCTGGAGGTTCATCGCCGTCAGCTTTTCCAGAGGAATATCCCCGAGGGCAGGCTTGATGTGGTTTTCAATAAAACCCTGGTAGGTCTTGTGGGACGAGGGGCGAACTTGCAGCTTGGCATAGTTCTCCATCCAGGTGTCCAGCCACTGGCCTACAGTGTAGCGCTCTGTCCGCAGGGACTGGACGCCGCTCTTCTCAATTGCCGACTTGAGTTTTGCCTTGACTTCCGCCTGGGTCTTTCCCAAGACATTTTTGTAGATCGTCCTTCCGGTCACCGGATCACGGCCCGCAGTGTAGCGTCCCTCCCAGCGGCCATCCTTTCGCTTGCGGATACTTCCTTCTCCATTAGCCCTCCGCTTTGCCATTGCATATCGCCTCCTATTCAGCGACACACATTACCAGTAACCTCGGTGAATAGCCAGGGATTCATCGGAGAGTTATCAGAAAGTTCATAGTCTGCGGTAGAAAAAGGCAGAGAGAAAAAAGACCTATTCTTTGATTAGGCGGCGCAATTTTTGCGCTGTATGAACTCTCGAAAACTGGTTCTGGTTGGCCTGGAAAGACTCCCCCGGACGGAGTACGGAGATCTGGTGCTCTCCGCCGCCAGGGAGATGACGGACATCTTTGAGGACTATGACACCCGGGATCTCGCCGGTCTCTATGAGGGCGTGGTGAAGGACAGTCCCGCCGCCGTCCGGCTCATGAGCTGGAAGTACACTCTGCTGGCGGAGCGGGCGGCGCATCTGAGCGGGACCGGCGCGGCTATGGACCTCTATGCGGGACCTGTGACCCATGACGCCCACCAGTTCCTCTACGATACGCTGTTCCGGGCCGTCGTGACGGAATCGCTCCTGGTGGGGATGCTCTCCATGCTGTACCTTCTTGGCTTTGAAGGACAGCGGCGGACGGTGTCTCTCATCTGCGCCTCCCGCAGTGGGAGGAAGCTATATGGAAAGAAGGTGCTGGCGGGCCTGACGGCGGCGGTGTTCCTCTACATTCTGCTGGCGGCGGTGACCCTGGGCGTTTACTTCTGCCTCTGGGATTACGGCGGCGTCTGGGGAGGGAGCGTCTCCAGCCAGTTCAACTACCTGACGGATATGCTGTTCCGCCGTCCCTTCCTCACCTGGGGGGACTTCACCGTGGGCGGGTACCTGGCGGCAGAGCTGACTCTGGGGGCACTGCTGACGGCGGATTTTGCTTTGCTGGCGGCGGTCTGCGGATTGCTTCTGCGGAACGTCTACGCCTCTGCACTGGTGCTGGCGGTGGTGTGCTTCGGCGGCGTGGGCCTGACGGCGATGCTTGCCCAGATGGGGCTGTGGTGCGGCTATTTCGCGTCGCTGGTCCACCCCGCCTGCGTCTGGCTGGGGATCGGCGGCTGGTTCACCGAGCTGGGCCTCTCCGGCGCGGCGCCCTGGCAGGAGACCGTCTCCACGGGGCTGGATCTGCTGGCTTTCGGTCTGGGGACCGCGCTGTCCCTGCGGCTGTTCAGAAGAAAGGACATCGTGACATGAATCTTTTTTTACAGGAGCTTCGGAAGATCTGGCGGCCCGGCGTCTTGGCGGCGCTGGTGGCGCTGGGAGCGGTATACTACTACATCCGTCCCGCCTTTTACATCGAGTATTTCAACAACGGTTCTCAGGAGCAGGCGGACTTTACCCTGGCCCTGGACTGGGTGGAGCGGTACGGGCCAACCATTGAACAGCCGGAGCGGGAGGAGATCGGGCGACGGCTGGCGGAGGAAGAGGCTCGGTTCGCGGACTACGCGGAAGGCAATACGGAGATGGCAAGCCGGGGCATCACGGACTTCGACAGCTTCGAGGCGTTCAATGACATCAGCTACATCAGTGACGCGGCGTATCAAGCGGCAAAAGAGCGGGGAGATCTTGCGTTAGAGGATCATGTGCTGTACTCCGGTGAGACCAACTATTTCACCATCCTGGAGCTGCGCCGTTTTCTGGAAGCCTGGGATGGGGAAGGACTTCCCGATCCGGAGGAGGGTTCCTTTGGGAAGACCAGGCGTTTGGACGAGCTGTGCCGGGAGCGGGTACGGGCCATGCGGGAGGACCGGATTGGGCGGAGCGTCCTGCCGCCCCATGTGGAATTTTCCACCAGCACCTATGTCAGGTATCTTGCGGTCTGGTGCGTGGTCAGCGCCATCCTTCTGCTCTCGCCAACCCTGGTGCGGGACCGGCTTCACCGGATGCGTCCGGCCCAGTGGGCCTCCCGGCGGGGGCGGCGGATCCTGAGTGTCCAATTCATGGCGGCTCTGGTCTCCGGTCTTCTTCTGACCCTATTGAATATTGCCATATACATGGTCCCCTTCGTCTCCACCGGCGTGCTGGCCTTTTGGCGCTGTCCGCTGCACGCCGTTCTCCGCAGCTATCCCTGGTTTGACTGGACCTATGGGCAGTACCTGCTGGCGCTGGCGGGGCTGGTCCTGGCCCTGTCCCTGGGGGCGTCTGGTCTGACGGCGGCGCTGTCTCAGTACAGCGGGAACTATGTGGCGATGCTGCTGAAGGCCATTCCGCTGATCGTTTTGCTGACGGTTTTGGGCGTGCTGGTAACGACGTTTGCCTTTTATTTCGGAAACTATGTCACCCGCTTCCTGGCTTTTCCGGGCGGTGAGATCCTCTGCGCGGCGCTGCTGCTGGCAATAGGATTGGCATCGTGCGTCCTGGCCTGCCGCGCCCAGCGGCGGCGGGAGTTGTGAAAACGCTTGAGCTTAAAATTGTATATCAATTATATCTCCTTCATATTGCGCTCCGCCATCATCTACACCGTCAGCAAAAGCGACTTTGACCGGCACTCCATCAAAACCCACACGCTTGCTGGCTGCCACCGCTTCACTCCCCAGCTGGTGAATATCTCTGACAGCCGCTTCCTGGCCCTGCGAAATAGCGGCAACTCTCTAATATCTGACGAGCTGAACTACGTTTTTCTGAACGCCTCCGGCGGCTCCAACCTCTTCACCGGTGTACCGAACAGGATCTACTACCACAACACGGTGCTGTAGGCATTGGAAAACGGCGTCGCCACTGGCGTAGGCGGCACTTTCGTGCCCTCCCAGATGTTGCCCCGGCTGACATTGTGACGTACTTCTACCGGAACCTGGTCCAGTGAGACCTTAATCGGTTCCGCGCCCTCAACAACAACGGCCCCGTCCCTCCCGGGACGGAGCCGTTGTTGTTGAGGGCGCGCAAAAATAGGGTCGGCTTTTATCGTCAGAATATCGTGTTCATGATATTTCAGGAACCTTTTTCCTCGTATACCCATCAGACAGAAGCCGGCAAAAACTGTGCTGTCCTTCTATTTTATTGCAATTTTTGACATTTGGGATTATAATGGTTCGTAACAGGCTTGCCGCTGTCATGACAGATCAGTCGTGTCCTAATTCCGTCATATTTTTAAGGCCTTTGAAGTGGAGGCGGAACATATGCAATATACCCATGAACAAATGAAAAACATGCTGCATGGAGCTTACAAGAAGCTGAAGTCATATTATTTTTATGACAAAACTCTGCTTTTCACAAAAAAGAAGATCGCGGAATTCGAGTCTGACGACATGCTGTTTTCCCAGACCTTCGATAAGCTGACCGAGGCGCTCGTTTCAGAAGACAGGGAATATTTCGATGCGTTAATTGCGGAGTTGGATTACGTGGTCCTTCCCAAGAGTCTCGCCGCCGTCTCCGCGCCGCCCGCCGCTATAGTCGGAACTATCGATCATCATAAAAATATAGCAAAGGTCAATTTTTTTATTGATGTCCCGATTGAACTGCTTATCATTGACTGCCTCTGGACACTATATCTAGCTAAGATCGGACAGCAAAAATATGGGACAAGCACATGCTCTTATGCCGGCAAGTTCAAATCCAGCATTTTTCATGTCGGACAGGATGACCTATATGAGGGTATAGACTTTGAATCCAACCGGTGCTTTGAGCCGTATTTTGAAAATTATTCCCAATGGCAGAAAGATGCGTTTACCCGGCTACGTCAAGGCTTGAAAAAGTACGACCAATTGATGTTCAGCTTGGATTTAAAAAGTTTTTATTATTCAGTCAGATTCAAATTCAACACACTGTGTTCACTTTTGGACGATGATCCCCGTTTGAGGGAGATTACTTTCATCACCGACGTCGAGGAACAGATCTATCAGGCTTATACAAAATTGATCTCTCAATATAAGATAGGAATCGACATTGAGAACAACGCAACTATTTTCCCCATCGGCCTGTTAAGCCCTATCCTCCTGCGTGAGTTATATCTATATCAATTTGACCAGAATATTGGAGAAGCCCTTACCCCGATCCATTACGGCAGATATGTTGATGATATGATCATCATCATTCCCACGGAGGTTCACGCGAGTCAAGTCACACCAGAGTTTATTTGCGAGCTGCTGATAAAGCGGGGAGTAATCAAGAAAAAATACGCAACACAGGGTGAGGACTATGTTTTTTCTGGCTTTGAGTCGATCTCCATTCAAAAAAGAAAGATCAACTGCTTTTTCTTTGAGCAAAGCGCTCCTAATGTCTTAATAGAAGTCGCGGAAAAGCAGATCAAATGCAATTCCAGTGAGGCAAACCTTCTTCCGGAGTTTGATCTAATCAAAGATTGTTTCAATGACACGGCGTACTTCTTCAACAGCATTGGAGGCAGCACAAAAATTCGTGATATCGGCGTATTGCAGAGCAATAATTACGCTGTTTCCAGAAGCGTTACTATGATGAAGCAGCTAATCAAAAACACATATATCCCAGAGTCCAATCGAAAAAAGATTGTGGAGTTCATCGAGGATCTCCTGGAATTTTACAGCGGGAGCTCCGCATTTGAATTTATAGGAAGCTGGACATCTATTTTTGAATTGATCCTTCAACTAAAAGTTTTGAGCTGTGACAAAAAACGGCACGACCCATTCGCGCAGAGATTTTATCGCGGCATAGCGGAATATATCGATCACGAGCTTACCCTTGACCATTTAGAAGATAAAGCGGTATATGCAAAGAAGAAACCCACCATTTACCGACAGTTGAAGAAAAGCTTAAAGGAGCAGCGCGGCATATCTATCTCAATTGCAATGGCGCTGGACTATCGCTGGAACACGACCTCGCAAAAATCCCAAAAGAACATCGAGCTGGCAAAAAAGTTTCGAAAAAGCAATATGTTCAACCACAATTTAGTCACCTTTCCCCTGCTGAATTACCTGCCGTTCGACCAGATATCCACATATTCCTTCCTGGAGATTCAAAAGGATCCCTGGAGCAATTCGGATACTCTAACTCTAGATCAAGAGCGGCTGTACTGGACGCCGCGTTTCATCCATCTCGACGAGCTTTTGATTTACCACTTCATGCAATCGCTCCAGAATAAAAAGGGGCGTTTTGACAGTCGAATCAATATTGAGACCATTTGGAACCGGTATACGGAACTCAACAGGATAAAATATCTTTCCGCAAAACGGATTGCCAATCAGAGGTCTGCCAGCGTGCAGGATTCTCAAGTCGATCTTGTTGAAGTAACGGTATCAAATCGTAATCGGTCAGGCTTTTTCGTTGGTTTGGCCAATACCGTGGTAACAGAGGAGGATGTGATACAATCATTACTGCATCCTGAACACAAAATGGAAATCCAAGACAAAGAACACTTATTCCGAATGGCCAATACCGCTATTCGGGAAAGCTATACAATCAACATACAACGACTTTTATTCCCTCGGAAACATAGCAAACCGAGGGATACATACGACAATGTTCATTTACAAGAGCACTGATACTTCATCAATGATGTTGTAAGTGTACATAT
>NZ_CATMPS010000009.1:0-83545 GCF_950073225.1 uncultured Oscillibacter sp. | reverse complement strand
CCAGACCCGTGGTTGCCGGCAACCGCATTTCTCCTGTGTATGTCCCCGCGCGTTGACGCCCCTGCCTGCCGCGCAACTCTCTTTTTGGTAACTTCTGGTTAACTTAATGGCATTGCTCAAATTGAGACGCATTTCACAAAGGAGTGTGCTTGACAAATGGCAAATGCAATCCGAACGGCACAGCCGGGAATAAAGACGGAGATTAAGATCGGCAATACGACCTACATAGTAGGCGGGTATTTTGCCCCCCAGGGTGTCACCGTTTCAGAAAAAATAAAGCGTTTACTTGACAAGGAAACCAAGCGGAAAAAGCAGTAAAAACTTGTCGAAAATTTGACGTTTTCCTTGACATTTAGTATAATATAAGTGTCACAAGGACAAGAAATGGTGACTGCCGGATTGGAGGCTATGATGAACAGGCAGTACAATAACCAGGGCGAAAAATGGACAGCCCTTTATGTCCGGCTCTCCCGCGACGACGAGAACGAGGGGGACAGCAACAGCATCCAGCACCAAATCGAAATCCTCACCAAATACTGCAAAGACCATGATATTTCCCGTTATCAGATTTATAAAGATGACGGATTTTCGGGTACAAATTTTGCTGGGGTGAGATAACGTAACCATTTTTGAATGGTACGCTATCTTGCCCCAGCATTTTGCTTTCGGCCCTAAACGACAACGCTTTTGACATCAGCGCCGATCTGCCTGAAATAAGAAACGCTTTCCGTGGGCTGTTCGCCGGTGTCTACCTTGCCCACGAAGCTGTAAAAGATTTCGATTTTGCGGGTGTTGGTGTCCTTGTCCAATTCGTAGACCAAAATACGGTCGATAAACTCATGGACATTCTCATAGGTCAATTCGCTGATCTCCGTGTACCGGCGTACCAGGGCGACAAACCTTTTCACATCGGCGCTGTGCTCGGCGGCGGTGTTGATCTCCTTTTTCAACTCCGCGGCCCGCTTTGTCAGCTCCCGTTTTTCTTCTTCATAGCCGGAGGTCAGAAACACAAACTGCTCATTCGATAACCGGCCCAATGCGTTGTCCTCATACAGTTTGTGGAATAAAAGGTTGATCTCGCCCAGCCGGGCTTCCACCTTATCAAGCTCTTTGCGCTGGTGGCCCAGCGCCTTTTTCATGGCCTGTTCGCTGCACTCGGTCGCGGTACGAATAAACTCCTGCTCATGCCCTTTCACATAGGACATGACACGCTGCAAATCGGCCCGAACAAGTTCTTTCAGCACACTTTTTCGGATGTAGTGCGTCGTGCAAAGAAAATCATTTCTGGCCCGGTTGCGGTAGTTGCCGCAGGTGTAAGCGTGTTTCCGCTCCGGCGTTCCGGCTCCCTTTTGGAGATACATTTTATAGCCGCAATCCCCGCAGAACAGCAGCCCGGAAAACAGGTCGATTTCATCAGACTTGGTAGGGCGGTGGCGAGTGGCGATACGCTTTTGAGCAAGGGCAAAAGTTTCCTCGTCAATCAGCGGTTCATGCGTGTTGGGGAAGAAATACCGCTTGTCCTCCGCATTTTTCCGTGTCTTTTTGGACTTATAGGACACCTTGTAGGTTTTCGCCGTGATGGTGTGGCCTAAATACTCCTGCCGGGTGAGAATGTCATACAGTGTTTTGTCCGGCCAGTTATACCATGCGTTTTGTTGAGGACGTGGATGCTGTGTTCTTCCTGTTCGGCGGTAGCGGAGTTCTCCAACAGTCAAAATCTCGTTGTCCCGCAGCCAGTTTTGAATTTCACACATACGGTCGCCCCGCACATACATGGCGAAAATCTGCCTGACAACATGGGCCGTTTCCGGGTCGGGGATAAGGTGATTGCGGTCGTTCGGGTCTGCGATATACCCATAGGGGACTTCTCCGTTGACACGTTCGCCCCGCTGGGCTTTGGCCTGCTTCACCGCCCGGATTTTCTTGGAAGTATCGCGGGCGTAAAACTCATTAAACCAATTCCGCAGGGGGGTAAACTCGTTATCTTCCCTTGCCGTGTCCACGCCGTCGTTGATGGCGATATAGCGCACCTCATATTCCGGGAAAATGATTTCGATAAGCTCCCCGGTTTTCAGGTAGTTCCGGCCCAGGCGGGAAAGGTCTTTCGTTATGACCGTTGCCACGTTCCCGGCCTCAACCTCGCGCAGCATGGCTTGCAGCCCCTCACGCTCGAAGCTCACCCCGGAGAAGCCATCATCAACGAAAAAGCGGGTATTCAAGAAGAAATGTTCATCCGCATACCGTTGTAAGATCAACTTTTGATTTTGGATGCTCTCGCTCTCGCCTGCCTGCATATCCTCTTGACTTAACCGGCAATATAAAGCGGTTATCTTGTCTGCCTGTAACATTGTTCCTCCTTTCCGACAGCAGACAAGCATGATATATGTACTGATTACATTATACCATCAACCGCTGTCCTTGTCAGCTCAAAAAATATAAAAAGAGCGCCCTATTTCTGGACGCTTCCGGCGTTCTGCTCCATATCCTTGCGGATAAGTTTCTTGATTTTCTTGTCTATGGTGTCGGTCGCTTTCTCGCTGGCCGATGCACAGACAAAATAAGTCGTTTTACCAATTTTATGCGTCGTTGTGGCGCTGATATGATTTTGCGGCAAAGGACTTCCCCCTTTCGCAAATGAATTGTTTGACTTATGAAATAGCGGCCTGTCCGCTATTCTGATAAAGGGGCATAAATCGGACGGCTGGCGGCAACCAGCACCACGGGACTTTCACCCCCGCGTGGTTCTCACGCGGCCCTACCCATTGCCTGCGACGCTTTGAACGCTCGGACTGTGGCTGTAAGGGAGTATCGTTAGCATATGCGCCGCTGATTATAAGCTGCCGGCTTTCGGTATAGGCGGTTCTCGCTCTCCCGTTGGGGTTCCCCTAAAAGTCGTTTGACTTTTAGGGGAGAGGAGGCGCAGCGTAGTGATTGAGCTTTCACGCTTGCGTGGAAGCGAAAGATACGTAGCTTGCTCCGACGAGGTCATGGCGCGCCCACCGACGCGGCGCATACAGAATGTGTCCGTTGCCCTATGCTGCGCCGCCGTTATCTTGCGGGCTTTCTTTGTCAAGGTACAGCGCCGGGCCGGAAGCAGGGGAACACGGAAAGGGTAAGGTGTTCCGCCTGCCCTGCCGGGCCGGTTGCCGTCAGTTCATGGCGACAATAGCGTGGATGAGCTTGATTTCCAGCAAGTGCTTCATGTGTTCGTCCACGCACTCATGAGGATAGCCGTACTTGTCATACAGTGTCCGGGTACAGAGCTTGTTTATGTAGCCCTCGTAGTACCGCAAAACCTGTTCCACGGCCTCGGCGTCCCCGGCGCGGGCGGCTTCGATCACCGGCATGGGGAGAAGCGCCCGGCCTTTGTTGGGGTTTACCATTTGCGCTAACCTCCTTTCGGCATCAACGCCGCCAACTTGTTCCGCAATTTTTCCAGGGCTTTGTTTCTGTGTCGTTGGACAGTGTTGCGGCATAGTCCCACGATCTGGCCAATTTTTGCATCTGACAAATGGAGGATGCAGTGCAGTATCAAAATACTTTGCTCCTGCTCTGTCAGCCCGGCAAAGGCGTCGGCCACGAGTTCGTTCTCGATCAGCAAATCACATCCATGCGACGAAAAAATATAGCTGTCGCTGGGATAGCGGTCTACTGCGGAGAGCCTGTCCATTTCTTTCTGCGGCAGGGTGTTCAACGATATATAGCGGTCGCGCAGGCTGCTCATTTTCCGCAGATAGTCAATGGCTTCGTGTTCCAGTACCAACTTGCAATAGCGGTCAAACTGGCCTGGCCCGCTAAAGCGGGGGATAGTTCCCATCTTCTCACCCCCTTTCGTTGGGGGATGGTGGTGGTTTTCTCCCTTTCCGCTAACAGAGCGAAGTGATTAGGCCGTTTTGCCCAAGGAATAGCGGGATTTGAAAAAATTTTTTCGGACTGAATGGGAAGCGGCAGAAAACGACAAAAACCGTCTGGCAGGTCATAGGCCCACCAGACGATTTGAGAAGTATAAAAGTTTGCTTCTGCACCGTATAGTTGATATTTATAGTTACAATACTTCCGGGAGGGGATTGCGCTTTTTTTGGCAGTTCAAAATTTGTCTGATATTGTCGAATATAGATGCACTTCATAGCGGCTGCCTCCTTTAGCCGCCGCTTTTATTCGTGAAACCGCGTCATTCGTTTAGAGGGAAAAAGAAACGGCGGCTTTGGTTAAAGCCGCCGTTTCAGGCGTGACAAGTTTTGCTGTACGACGGCTTTTTTTCTTTTGCCGTCGTGCGGCAGACTAACTTTCTATTTTTCTTTTATGTGTAAAAAGTATTACGCCAACAGACAGAAGGATAGCAAATATGAGCAGCGAAATAACACAGCCGCCTATTGTAGCTCGAATAGGATTATCATAGTACGACGTTCTATCTGAAAAGTACATTGCAACCCTATACGCAAATCCGTTGGGGACAACAAAGCCAATCTCTGAACCGATGAAAAAGCAGGATGCAAACCCGTATATCACACCAATTACACTTGATATGATAATGTTCCTGCTTAAATTGATGATAATTGCTCCTGCACAAACGGTTACTGGTATTATTATGGCTGCCTCCAGTAAAAAGCCAACGCTTACCGTTAAAAGTTCAGGAATATCTGCGGAGACTTTTCCTGTTACCTTCAAAGCAAAAATCAGACAAATAAATAAAAGCAGAAGTATCGCCGCAAATAAAACACCGATTATTAAGGCAACAGAAACTTTGGTAAGGAATAGCTTACGTTTTGAATAGCCATAAGTTATCCAGTTGATATAGGTCTTGTTTTTGTACTCTTGATAAAACAAAAAACCAACAAGGATAAACAGCACCATAGGAAAAAACATTGCAAACTGATTGTTCATAAAAAAGAACAGATCAGCCAGGGTTTTGGTGCTGTTATTGAAAATGGCCCCAGCCCCTCCTGTCAGCACTGGAAGCAAAGAGAGCAGCAGAAGGAACAGAAAAGACCATTCCCGCTTTTGCTTGTAAAATTCATTCCTTATCAGTGTAATCATTCGAGGCCCTCCTTGCTGGAAGTCATGATCGTTTCATAGAGAGCTTCCAATTCCTGCTCGTTATAGCTGTTCTCCAAAACCTTCACGATGCGTCCGTTCTTAATAAATATCAAACAATCGGTGATTGCCGCAATCTCTGTAAGGTTATGGCTCGACACCAAAATACAGTGATTGGGTGATTTTAGCCGCTCTTTCAAAAGAAGCCGGATTTCTTTTATTCCCATAGGGTCAAGGCCGTTTGTTGGTTCGTCCAGCAGCAGATATTTTACATTCCCCAAAAATGCGCGTGCAATTCCCAGCCGTTGACGCATACCAAGGGAAAGCTGCGAAAAAAGTTTGCTTCTTGCTTCCCATAGATTTACCTGCTCCAGTGCTGTCTTGATGTCGGGATTATTGATTTTCAAGTACCGGGCGTGTAACCACAAATTTTCCGCTACCGTCAGTTTTGGATAAAAGGCAGGGTACTCAATCAGGCTTCCAAACAGTTGACTGGAAACAGGCTGGCTTTCGGAAAGAATTTCCCCCGTATAATCGGTTAACCCGAGCATTGACTTGAACAATGTTGTTTTACCTGCACCGTTAGGCCCAAGGATACCATAGATTTTTCCCAACTCCAGTTCAATACTGATGTTGTGAAGCAAAGCAACTCCGCTTACATTCAAATTGACATTTTTAATCTGTAACATCATATGCCTCCATCACTGTGTAAAAAGGAAAATCAAAAAACATATTGCATAAACAATAAGAGCAGCTATGATTGGTTTTCCCTTTTGCCGCAGCCCCTTTAATCCATCGCTTAGAATGCCGTTGATAGCTATTAAAAAGCCGACGGCAAGGGCGACCATAGAAACAATCAAAGCAATCATTGAAACCATGTAATTCACCTCCTTGCCTCACATAGTATCAGAAGGGGATAGGATTTCTCTATGAAAAGTCTAAGGAAAGGTTAAGGATAGAAAAAGAGCTGCCGAAGCAGCTCTTAACTTGCAGGGAACACAATTTGTATTTCAAAGTTTTTTTCATTCAGCTTTGCCGATATTCTCCCGCCCATCTTTGCTGTCAACTTTTTAGCGATTGCCAGTCCTAAACCGGTTGTCTTTTTGCTTCGTGACTGATCTGTTGTATAAAAGCGGTCGAACAGATAAGGAATATCTTCCTCACAAATCGTTTCAGAACGGTTTGATACAATTACTTGATAAGTCTTTTCAATGCGGGCAGAAGTGATTTTATATTCACTGTCACCGTGTATCAGAGCATTGTAGATGATATTTGAGAACACGCGGCATATGGCTTCTTTGTCGGCCCACACGATAAACGGGGTATCTGGAATATGAACATCTGGCGTAGAGTTCTTTTGTTCAAAATCGTTATAGTACATCGCAAGGACATCACGCAGACAGCTATTTATATCTGTCCGCTGCTGTGTGAGCTTCAATTCGTTTGCTTCAATTCTTGCAAATTCAAACAGTTGGTCGAGCAGGACTTTTACAGCACTAATCCTCTCTTGGGCAATTTCGACATACTCCTTTTGCTCCGGCGATAGCTCTTGCTCCATAAGTAATTGAACATATCCATTTGCCGTTGCAAGAGGTGTTCTTAAATCATGTGAAAGACTTGTGATCGTATCCCTAAATACATCGTTATTCTTCTTGATTTGTTGGCCTGTTTCGCGATATTTTTCCAAAAGACGATTGATGCTTTCAGCTAAATGCTCTGTGCTTTTGTCAATCCGTTCTAATCCAATTTCTGACTGTGTATCCCGGCTGAAAAGGAAGTCAATCTGAACTTTAATATGATTGATTTGCCTTTTTAGAATACCTATTTTTATAAGAAATCCCAAACAGCATATAAATAGGACTATACAAAGCGGCCCCATAGGATCACCTGCTTTCGTGTTTCCGTAAATTTGCTTTCTGAAAAATCCAATATGCCGCCCCTACCGGGAAAAATATATATATTGCGTCAGTAATCAAAATAGTCGGTAATTGGTTCATATATACGTCAATTCCCATTTCATCGGATAACCCTACAATCCAATACTTATAAAATGAATACTCTAAATCTAAAGCTCCGCTTATTCTCGTTAAATATAGGTACAATGTCCCCAGGAGAAAAAACACTACAACTAAAACGATATTGCGATAAGGTATTAGACAGCTCAATAACCACAAAAACGAGGAATAGCCAACAAAACACAAAATTTGTAGCACGAGATAACCGATGATTTTAATAAAGGAAACCTCAATGTATGGCTGTTTTATCCATATCAAAAAAATAAAGATATACGCCATAAAAAAGCTAAAAATGAGGTAAAAAATTAGTGCTGTCCATAAGGCAAACAATTTTCCGAAGAAAAAATCAATTCGAGATATTCCTTTTGCAAATAGAACTTCATGAACTCCTTTTTGATAGTCCTCTGTTGAATAGACCAGTTGAAAGATGGTTATTGGTATTAGTAAGCTATAATCTGAAAACAGAAACTCACTAAAGCCGTTCAGCGAAGGTATATTTCCCTGCGGGCCAGCAGCTTTAACTGTGTCATAATGGAACGTCAAAGCATATGCAAACATGAAGAATGTAGATAACAACAGGCAGATAAAAAATAAACGATTTTTGCGAATGCGGTATAACTCACCTTGAATAATCCGAAGCACCTAAAGGCTCACCTCCTGCTAAGGATGATAAAAATGTTTTGGGGGTCATTCCGGTAATTCCAATTTCGCATACCTCAATACCAGAAGATACTAATTTGCTGTTTATTTTAGATGAATAGGACGAGGAACAAAATATTCTGATCAGGTCATCCCCCAGGACCTCATATTGTGGAAAATCTTTTTGGATGACTGTAATTGCTCTCGCTACTTGTGGTGTTCTAATTTTGATGCACCGCTTACATTCTTCATTTATTTTATCAGGGGTTAATTCAGCTTTTAGTTTTCCACCGGCAAGAATACCATATTTTTCTACAACCCGAGAGGCTATCTCATAGTCTTGCCCAGTCAGCAAAACGGTCATATTCCGTTCTTCCTTTAACGCCGAAATAATGGAAAGAAGGTGTTCGCATTCCTGGGCATCAAGTCCATTGAATGGATTATCCAATAAAATCAGATCGGGTTTTCCTAATAAGGCTATCCCCAAATTTATCTTTTTCTGAATATACAGAGGCAAATGGCAGGCTGGCTTTTTTTCAACATGGCTCAAATCAAGCACTTTGTCAAAATCCTTTTCCAGCACCCCATACGACAACGCAAAATAGCGTAGCATATCCAAGGCTGACATTTTTCCCAAACAATACGGTTCTTGTGGTACATACCCAATCCTGCGCTTTTCTTGCAAGTAGTTAGAATTTCCAAACAGCTTGATTGTTCCCATCTGTGGTATGAGTGTACCTATCAACATTTGTAATAATAGAGTTTTTCCCGCATCATGCCCCCCATAGAGCATATAAATCTCCCCCTGCTTTATTTTCAGAGAAACATCCGTTATGCCCTTATGGTCTGGGAAAATATAAGAAAGGTTTTTCAATTCTAAAACTGTGTTTGTTCGTATCATGCCTTGCCTCGCTATTCCTGCATTTTGAAGCCCAGGCCCCAGACCGTTTGTATATACTGTCCCTGCGGGTTTGCCTTTATAAACTTCTTGCGCAAATTACTGATATGGACATTGATTGCATTATCATCCCCTAAAAATTCTTCATTCCAAACACTTTCAAATATGTTGTTTTTAGTGAACACTTTGTGCGGGGCGGACATGAGTAATTGAAGTATCAGATATTCATATTTAGTCAGACTAATTGGAACATCCTTGATTTTCACCTCCAAAGTGTCAGTATTCAAAGTCAAATCTTTGAAACGCAGGACAGTATCGCACATTTTGCTTTTTTGATAACGTCGTAATACCGCTTCTATACGGACAAGAAGTTCTGCATTATCAAATGGTTTCACAAGGTAATCGTCCGCACCATTTTTTATTAAATTTATCCGGCTGTCAATATCCGTTTTTGCGGATATGCCAATGACAGGAGTATCTGCTTTTTTTCTAATTTCCCCCAGCACCGTTTCCCCAGGAAGGCCGGGCAGCATCAAGTCAAGAAGAATTAAATCAAAATGTTTCTTTTCTATAATCAAAAGCGCTTCACTTCCAGAATATGCGGAAACTACTTCATAATTATTTTGAGATAACAGCTTCTTAATCATATCACTAAGAAGCACATCATCTTCAACTACCAGAAGATTAAACATAGGATTAGACCTTATCCTTTCTTCTCTTATCTACGGGCTTTTCCGCATCCTGTGGTATCAGCCATAGTCGGCTAAACCTCGCAACGCCAGGGATGCGGTTTTCCTCACATAGCTTTTGCACCCGTCTCTCTGAAATGCCCCACTTCTTTGCCGCTTCCGTGGCAGAAATAAATTCAAGCATCTTGCATCCCTCCATGCGACTTTTCTTTGATTATATACGGATAAGCGAATAAAAGCAAGTCAATAATGTAAACAATAAAATGTAGAGTCTGTTCCTTATACTTTATTTCACTTTGGGAATGTAAAGTATAGAATATAGGCGGATGATACAAAATGGCTAAAATTCAAGATTGTCCCGGTTTTGAACCTTTCGGGGCCGATGTTAAGGCAGCAAGGAAGCAGATGCGTTTATCCCGACAAAAGGTTGCGGAATTGCTCAACATTTCACAATTCTGGCCTATTGTGCCGACTGCGGCGCGAAGCTGTACCACCACCGCAGTATCACGTTGACGAAAGAGCAGGAGAGTTACATCTGCTCAAACTACCAGTCAAGAAAGAAATGTACTGCCCACTATATCCGGGCCGTGGTTTTAGAACAGCTTGTACTCCAAAATCTCCAACGTGTTGTTGCCTACGCCCAGGAGGACGAGAACGAGTTTGTGCGGCGCGTGATGGAGAACAAGACCGCCGTACAGAGGGCAGAGCAGGAGCAGGCCAAGCGCAAGCTGGAAAAGCAGGAGCGGCGAATCAGTGAGCTTGACCGTATCATTCAACAGCTCTATGAAGATCGTGTTTCGGGGGCGTTGAGCGCGGAGCGGTTTGCAAAGTTATCCGGGGGCTACGAGAAAGAGCAGGAGGAACTGAAGCAGTCCGCAAAGGAATTGCAGGCTATTGTAAACACGATTGAAACCCAGGCCGTCAATGTGCAGAGCTTTCTGAAGATTGTGCGGAAGTACACCGCGCCGACGGAGCTGACCCCGGCCCTGTTACGCGAGTTTGTGGAAAAGATCGTTGTCCACGCCCCGGACAAGTCCAGCGGCCATCGCACCCAGCGGATTGACGTGCATTACAATTTCATTGGCGAAATTGATTTTTCCCCGGAATACAGCCGGGTTAGCAGACAGACAACCGCATAACGCTACTGCATCATGCGGTTGCCTACCATATTCCTGAAATGTTCTTTATGCGTACTGTCCATATTCTGCAAAAAACTTATACGACAGATCCCATATCTAAGAGACGATGCCGGAATGCGGGTGAGCTTCCATGATACCTCGTAAAAAACTGTCATCCCGCTATTATATCCCATGAAATGTTCGATTTGGTGCAAAGGGAGTTGGAACGCCGCGGCGAGGCTGTCGGCGCGATTGAAAGTTCTTCTCCTGAACGGCCCAAAACATATTCCAGCAAACACGCCTTGAGAGGAATTCTCATTTGTGGAGAATGCGGTACACCCTATCGCCGCTGTGTGTGGCATATGAGCAATAAAATTCGTACCGTTTGGCGCTGTTGTAATCGTCTTGACCATGGCAAAAAATACTGTAAGCATTCCCCAACATTAGACGAGGAGCCCCTGCAGCAAGCCTTGATCACTGCAATCAACCATCAGCTCTATCGTCCGGAATATCTGCTCGCCCCTTTCAACAGGGCTTCGCTTGAATCGTCCTCTGTCGAATCTATCCCACCCGCAAAGAGCTGGCCTGAACTATACGCGAATCTTTTGGAGCTTCAAAGGAGAATCGATCATTCTTTTGTGGAATTGCTGATGCAGTGCGCCGAACGAAAAGATTGGAAAACGCACGAATCCCAATTCCGAGAACTGGTAAAGCAGCGCGCGGAGTATGACGAATATATTGACGCATTTGATATGCAGCAATATGAAGAGGAGCGCCGAAAGAATACGTATCATTTGCCATTCCAACTGACGGAGTACAACGAAACGATTATCCGCCAAGTCTTGGATACCGTGAGGGTTTTGGACTCGCGGCGCTTATTGATTATATTCAAGGGCGGCGCTGAAGTGGAGCAGGAGATCGAATTGTAAATATTAGCGTAATGCTGGTCAGGAAATCCTGACCAGCATTTGTTTTACCCTATAATAGTGCCCTTTTAACCATTGCTTATTCGTACCGAATATACTACAATAGGAACGAGGTGAGAACATGGAACGGCGTATCGCCAAAATGAATATCAGCTCCGCCGGGGGAACCGCCTCCAGCGGCTCAAGGACCTGCAAGGTCACCCTGCCCACATCGTGGGTGGAGGCAATGGGGCTCGATGAGAACCATCGGGAGCTGGAGCTGGCGTTTGATGGGACCAGCATCACGCTGTCCCGCCGCCTTGACGGTTCGGAATTTGCGGCACAGCAGTTAGCGAAGTGCCATGAGGTCCGTGTCCTGCGGCTCTATGACGGGGATACGCTCTGCTCTACGATTTATGCGGACTTTACCGGACAGACATTGGCCGTGGAAAACCAAGCCGTTCCCCTGGTCAAAACCGCCTTTGGAAACAACCCGCTCCCTGCCTGGGAGGACTTCCAACGGTTCCTTGAGGAGCGCTGCATCCCACGGCAACGGGCCGGACTGCGGGAGTATTTGGAGGCCCTGGGGCTGGAGGAATACGACCCCCTTGCCATTATCGAAAAAACCAGCGGACGCATGGCGGAGGACCAGCAATGGCTGACCATGGAGGTGCTGAAATGACAATCCGGCTGGTGACGGACGAAAAAATCGCGGAGACCTCCTCAAAGGGAAACCAGGAAAAATGGTACGACCAGACGTTAAACCGCTGGTACAAACTGGACCAATTCGGATACGAGGCGCTGTCGGAAGCCGCCGTCTCCTTATTCCTGGAGCGGAGCAATCTTGAAACCGACACACCCTTTACGTTTGTCCGCTATCATATGGAGCGTCTGCAAGTCCATGGGCGGGAGCGGACAGGCTGCTCCAGCAAAAACTTTTTACGGCCCGGACAGGCCCTCATCACGGTCAACCGTCTGCTGTCCAGCCACCTGGGAAGGCCTCTGCGGGAAAAGCTGACGCGGCTTCCCAGTGACAAAAGGCGCATCGCCTATCTTGCGGAGGCTACGGCGGATGTCACGGGCCTGGAGCGCTTTCCCCAATATCTGACCCTGCTCTTTGAGATCGACACCCTGTTCTGCAACGACGACCGGCACTTGAACAATATCGCGGTTATAGAACAGGGCGGTCAATACGACTATTGTCCAATCTTTGACAACGGCGCGGGCTTATTGTCCAACACCCAACTGTCCCCCATGGATATCGCGCCGCCCGCGCTGCTCTCCGCTCTGCGGGCCAGGCCCTTCAACACCACATTCACCCGGCAGATGAACGCGGCCAGGAGTCTCTACGGAGCACAGTTGATCATGCCAAAGCTGACGGTGGGAGAACTGCGGGAAGACCTGATTCCGCTTTTGGAATATTACCCCCAGCGGGACCGGGACATCATCGCGGACCGGGTGGAAGCGTGCATTTTAACACGTCAGGAAAAGCAAGGAGAACCCAGATGAAAGAAAAACTCATTCACTTTTTCAAGCAGGAAACCGTCCTGTGTGCCGCCCTGGCGCTGGCGGCGCTTTCCATGTTTTTGGTCCGCCCGGATGCGGAATATCTATCCTATATTGATTTTCGGACCCTGGCCATTTTGTTCTGCCTGATGGGCGCTATGGCCGGGCTACAAAAGACAGGCGTCTTTCAGTGGATTGCACAGGCGCTCCTGGCCAGGGTGCGGAAGACGCGGCAGCTAGTATGGATTCTGGTCCTGCTTTGCTTCTTCTCCAGCATGGCCGTCACAAACGACGTGGCGCTGATTACCTTTGTGCCCTTTACCTTTACAGTCTTGGACCTGATTGGGCCGGAGGCTCGGAAACGGCTGACAATCCCTATCGTCGTTCTGCAAACCATCGCCGCCAACCTGGGCAGTATGCTGACCCCTATCGGGAATCCGCAGAACCTCTATCTGTACGGCAAGGCGGGACTGTCTCTTGGCGCTTTTCTCCTGCTGATGCTGCCCTATGCCTGCGTCTCGTTTCTGCTGATTATGCTCTGGAGCATTGTTCAGTCCAGGGCGTACAACGTTCCTGTCGAGGTTTCGTTTCGTGAGGAAATCCGGCTTGACCGCAAAAAGGCACAACTCGCCGGGTATCTTGTGCTCTTCGCCCTGGACCTGCTGACGGTGGCGCGGGTGATTCCCTACGGCCTTGCTCTTTTGCTGACCATCGCCGGGCTGCTGGTTCTGGACCGTTCGATTTTTGCTCGGGTGGATTACAGTCTGCTACTAACCTTCGTGGGATTTTTCGTGTTCATCGGCAACATGGGAAGGCTCCCAGTCTTCTATGAGTTCCTGCAAAAAATCGTCTCCGGCCATGAGCTACTGGCAGGCGCGGCGGCCAGCCAGGTGATCAGCAACGTCCCGGCGGCGCTGCTACTGTCCGGGTTTACGGAGAACTTCCCGCCGCTTATCATCGGCGTCAATCTCGGCGGGCTGGGGACGATGATTGCGTCCATGGCAAGCCTGATTTCCTACAAGTTTGTGGCACGGGAGGAGCCCGGGATGAAGGGTACATACTTCCGGCAGTTCACATTCAGCAACGTTGC
This sequence comes from uncultured Oscillibacter sp., assembly GCF_950073225.1. NCBI lineage: Bacteria > Bacillati > Bacillota > Clostridia > Eubacteriales > Oscillospiraceae > Oscillibacter > uncultured Oscillibacter sp. The sequence goes on along the minus strand of NZ_CATMPS010000009.1, from coordinate 69,651 downwards.
CTTTCTGGCGGTTCTGCTGGTGTTCGCGTTGGTTTTGGGATGATTCCCCTCCTATCAAATCAGGTATCATTCCACCAGATTTCAGCCATCCTAAGCGGGTAAGGATGTGATAGGATGCCCAATCATTTGAAAAACGAGACCAGCCCCTACCTTCTCCAGCACGCGGACAATCCCGTGGACTGGTATCCCTGGGGAGAAGAGGCCTTCCGCCGGGCCCGCGAGGACGACAAGCCCGTCTTCCTCAGCATCGGCTACAGCGCCTGCCACTGGTGCCACGTCATGGCCCGTGAGAGCTTTGAGGACCAGGAGACGGCGGAATTGCTGAACCGCTGGTTCATCTCCGTCAAGGTGGACCGGGAGGAACGGCCCGACGTGGACAGTGTTTATATGGCCGTCTGCCAGGCGTTTACCGGCGGCGGAGGCTGGCCCACCAGCTTGTTTCTCACGCCGGAGAAGCAGCCCTTTTTTGCGGGGACCTATTTCCCTAAGCAGAGGCAAGGCGGGATGGTGAGCTTTGGGGAGCTGCTGACGCTGATTCATGAGAAATGGGAGCGGGACCGCTCTGCCCTGCTGGGCCCGGCTGAGGAAATCGTGGCTTTGCTCAACCAGCCGAAGGCGGAAAACGGCAAGGCGGAGCCGGAGCTTCAGGAGGAGGCCGTCCGGCTTTACAAGCGGCTGTTCGACCGGGAAAACGGCGGCTTCGGCGGCGCGCCGAAATTTCCCTCTCCCCATAATCTCCGCTTCCTCCTGGCGTATTACGGTCGGCGGGGAGACCGGGACTGCCTGGAGATGGCGGAGCGGACGCTGTTGCAGATGTACCGGGGCGGGCTGTTTGACCATGTCGGCGGGGGCTTCTGCCGCTACTCTACCGACGAGCGGTTCTTGGTTCCCCACTTTGAAAAGATGCTATATGACAACGCCCTGCTGATTTTGGCCTATTGTGAGGCATACAGCACTACCCGAAAGGAACTGTACCTGCTGGCGGCGGAACGGACGGCGGATTTCGTTCTCCGGGAGATGACCGCCCCAGAGGGCGGCTTCTACAGCGCCCAGGATGCCGACAGCGGTGGCGAGGAGGGGAAATATTATCTCTTCGCGCCGGAGGAAATTGTCCGCCTCTTGGGGACGGAGCGGGGAGAGTCCTTCAATCAGCATTTTGACATCACAGAAACCGGGAACTTCGAGGGAAAAAGCATCCCCAATCTGCTCCACAGCAACCCAGAGGACCGGAGTTTTGGCGACCTGTTGGAGACGGTCTATCAATACCGCAGAGGCCGCTATGCTCTCCATCTGGACGACAAAATTTTGACCGCCTGGAACGGCCTAATGATTGCGGCGCTGTGCCGTCTGTATCAGGCCAATGGAGAGGCAAAATATTTGGACGCTACGAAACGGGCAGACCGCTTCCTCTGGAAAAACCTCTGGGACGGTGAAAGCCTCCATGTCAGCTTCCGGGCCGGGCGGCGGGGCGAGAGGGGCTTCCTGGACGATTACGCCGCCTGTATCTTTGCCCAGCTGGCGCTGTACGGGGCCACGCTGGAGCGAGCGTATCTGGAGCGGGCAGAACGGCTCTGCCGGGAGACTTGCGCCAAATTTCAAGACTGGGAAACCGGCGGCTTCTTCCTTTACAGTGAGGAACACGAGGCCCTGCTTCTCCGGCCCAAGGAGACCTATGATGGGGCACAGCCCAGTGGGAACTCCCTGATGGCCTGGAATCTGGTGCGGCTGAGTCAGCTGGTCTCCGAGGAGCGTTACGGTCCTCTGGCGGAGCGACAGTTAGACTTCTTAGCGGCAGACGCGAAGCAATATCCCGCCGGGTATGCCATGTTCCTGCTGGCACTCTTGGATTACCGGGACCCGCTGCCCAAGGTGACGGTGGTTTGTTCTGAGAGGTCCGAGGCGGCTCGTCTGCCCCTGGAGCTTCCGGCGGAGGCGGCTGTCATCCTGCGGGAGCCGGGGCCAGAATGCCCACTGAAAAATGGAAAGACGACTTTCTATGTCTGCCGGGGGCACAGCTGTTTCCCGCCAGTGAACGAACTGCCTACTTTGTAAGATTCCATCAATGCCGGACGGATTTTATCCGCTCGGCATTTTTTTGCCCTCCGAACATATCTATGAACCGAGGTGATGCTATTTTGGAAAGTGCGCAGCGAGAACTGGCCCGCGTTCTGCTGGACCATATTCGTTCCCTTGGCCTGATCTCCGATTTCACCTATTCCAGAGCCGTGGATTTGGTACATTCTGTGATAGACTTCCCGGAGCTTTTCCAGTATCCTGTGTGCTTGACAAAGGAGGCGAGCGGATGTGAACGTGCTCAGGATACGCAATGAAATGCGAAACGGGAAGACCATTTTTGACCTGCCCCTGCGGGTGACCTTCTACGCCAGAGTCTCCACGGACAAGGACGAGCAGCTGAACAGCCTGGAAAACCAGGTGCAGTATTACACCCAGTTCATCGACGCGGTGGTGACGGTCCTCCAGGCCGTCCCCGACGAGCGCGACTGCGCCCAGGACATCCGCCGCATGGAGGAGGACCTGTCCGCCCTCCGGACAAAAAAAGATCGCCTGCTGGAGATGAGCATCGAGGGCGTCATCTCCAGGTTGGAGTTCAAGCAGCGCAACGACGGCTTCAACCAGCAGGCCCAGGCTCTGGAGGGACGGCTGCCGGTCCGGGCGCATAGAATGGCATGTGGTTCGGGGAGCGGAGTTGCCTGAGGAGCGGTCCCAAGGGCTTCTTTGAAGCGGCGTTTTTTACAAAAATTGTATAACCAGCCAAAAAAAGGCCGGCAAGTACGGGATTTTATACAAAGATTTACAAGGCGCAAATCTCCTACTTGATATTTTCGAGAGACTACGTTATGATGAGGATACTATTTTTCGCTCGTATCAGCGGGCATGGTTCGTTGTGCTCGAATGATGGAAGTAAAGATTATTATTAGAAGGGATATTCTCCACACAAACACAGCTGTACTGGAGAGGAGAATATTTTTTGACTGCCTCGGGGCATACTGACGAACGTAAACTCAATTCAATCATGGAGCCAAAATTCTTATATCATCTCAAACAAAGAAAAGGGAGGCTGTATTTATGACAAAAGCAACTTGCCAGTCAGCACATGGGTATCTCGGTGATGGATTCGTCCAAGAGAGTCTGATGGAAGACGATGATTCCATTGGAGCTGATTTGCGCCGTTCCTTTTGTGCAAACAGTGATCTCTTTTCTCATCACTTCTTCAAAGGACTGAGAGACCTGCCTGACGAGGTGTATGAGCTGCAGGACCAATACTACCAGTCCGAGGAATTTTCCCCCTGACGCCGCCCTTGGAGGGTGAATGTGTCTTGCCCCGGGTCGGTTTCAGCCGGCGCTTTGGGAGTTGGAGGACTCCCTCTCACAACGGCGTAGCCGTTCAAATTCTAAAAATGATCTCCCCTTAGAAGGCAGGCTCTGTGTACCATAAAATCAGGGCCTGCTTTTTGGGCCGAAGAGAGAAATAAAGGGAGTGGTATTTTGTGGGAAAAAAGCGAGGATCCGCGCGGAGGCGCTCGAAATGGACCTCCGTCCGCTACTCCCGGAAATTTTTTGATATGCCGCCCTGGCTGATTATCCTGGGCAACAGGCTCCTGTATTTCTTCACCCTGCTCTTTTTGATTCTCAGTGTAGCCCGCCTGGTCCTGCACATCGGGTTCCAGTGGACAGACGTGCCGCTGGACTGCCTCTTTTGGGGGGTTATGACTGTGAGCGCGGCGCTCCTGTTCGCGTTCAAGCTGCCCCAGCTGAGCACCGCGCTGATTGTCCTGGCCGTTTTCCTGTATGCCTCAGACTATCTTCTTCCTGTGCAGCGGGCGTATCAGGCCATCGACAACATGTGCAGTCAATACGCCAAGCCGGATATATTGAAGGAGATATTTGTCTCCATGGGCTTTATCAATTTTTCCCTTAGCTACGTGATTTCGGCTCGGGACAAGCGGTTTTACAGGGTGCCCCTGGGAGATGTGCTTCAGGAGCAGTTCCCAGAGCACGGACATGTATTCGTCTGTTACACCTTCCTGATTTTAATCGGGCTGTATTCCTGCGGCATGAGCTTTCACAATATCGCCTTCGCTTGCCTTTGCGGCGCGATTTTCTCCTTGGCCTACACAGGCTTTATGGCGCTGCTGTTTACCTTTGGCCAGACGTCCAAGCAGAAGATGGTGGAATACTATCTCGTGGGATCCAGGGTTCCCCAGTCCGGGGAGATTCAGCAAATAGAAGAATGCACGGCCGTCGGCCGCCTCTTGTCGGCCTCCGATTACATCAACGTCTATTACAAAACCAACGGCGTAATCCCCCAGACAGTGGCCGGCCGCCTTTGGGAACGGCTCTTTGACGTTCAAGAGCAGATTGCCGCGGCGGAAACGGAGAACCGCCCGGAGAACAAAAACGGCCCGGCGGAGCAGCTGGACGATATCGTAACGTTTACCCAGCTGGTTGCCTGCGCCGCGTTGGCCTGGCAGCATATCCTCTGGAAACTGCCCCCGGACCAGCAGAGTGAGCTGATCTGCCTGACGCTCCAGGCATACCTGAAAGACAGCGGTGCCGAACTCCTGGAAGACTGGGAGAAATTCCTGGACGGTAAGGAGCCGTACGGGAATACGGGCGCGCCTCTGCGCTCTGCCGTGCCTCTGTGCGGCCTCATTTCCTGTCTGCGCGGCAAGGGCGCGATGGGAACCCCGATGCAGTACTGGCGCGGCTGCAGTGCCTGCCTGCAAACCGTTTATCAGGTCCAGCTGATCTATTCCCGCACCGCCGCCCGATCCGGCTTGGAGGGAGATCCGGACACCGCGCCCAGGATGCTGTTCCTGTTGTTGGAGACCGCGCTGCTAACGGAAATATCGGCCCTGGAAAAAGAGTACATTGACAGTTCGGAAAGCGAGGAGTTCTGGGACCGCCTGAAGAAGATGGAGCGCGGCTTCGGCCAGACCTCCGCGAGCTGTGCCCGGTTCTCGGAGTGGGGAATGGGCATCGTCTGCTCCTACAAGATCGACTGGTTCCGCTCCCATGAGGGAATGCTGTCCGCCTATCTCACATATCAACGGCTGTTTGGACTGATTCAATCGGCGTGACAATCAAGCAGTCAAAGCACCGTTGCAGGAAAGAGGGAAATCTCATGTCAGATGAACACCGTGACACCGGGAATAAATCCAATAAATCCTTTGATCTCAGAGTGGTGGAGCTGTCCAAAGCCTCCCGCGAAAACCCGCTCTGCAAGAAACTGAAGGAGGCGGACAACAACAGCTATGTCTGCCTTGGCCATTTTGACTTTCTGCGGATTTCGCACCTGCCGGGGGATGAACCTCTGAAACGCGTGGAAGAGGATTTTAAAACGCGGGACAACTACAATTACCCTCTGTACATTCTTCACGATTCCACAGAGAATCCCGAGGCCCTGACCAGCTTTTGGAACACCAAGTCCTGCTTCATGACGGTCTCCCGCATTCACTTCATCCCCACCGCAGAAAAGGGGGCGGAGCGCATCTGGGAGGCGCTGAAGAGCCTCGGGGACCCCATTCCGTCTGGCAAGCGGGCCGGAGAACTGAGCATCAAGGTTAAGGAGGAGCCGGTCCACTGCGTCTTCTACCGCACTTTGGAGCTGAGCGACCTGGTGGTAGTGCTCAAGAGCGACTCGATTCTCTCCTGTCTGCACGCCATTCGCCGAATGATGGAGGTAGCGGTCGTGGGGAACGTGTACTCCTTCTGCGGAGTACATGGGAAACTCTGCGACCCTCAGATTGACGAGGCCATTGCACGGTGGGATATGACCTGCTCCAGGCAAAGCGCAAAGAAGGCCATGGAAGAGGTCATTCCTTATGCCAGCATGCGTTTTTCTGTGATTGCCACCCGGAACGCTAAGCTGTTCTGGGAGCAGGCGAAGCGCTCGGTTTATTTTGTCTCGGGAACGGCGGACGCGATTATCAATTTCAGCGGAGCGTCCATGAAAGACCTGGTACGTTATATCGCTTATCTTTCCACTCAAGAGATCTCCATTAACAGCTCTTGTTCTATCAGTATCCATGACGCCTTTGGGGACATTATCACCCGGATTGGCGTTCCTTACGGCGATCCCTATGAGCTGGCTCTGGAACCGGGGCGCAGGGAACCCATTCCCGCCCTGAAAACGGCGCAGAAAAACCTGAAAACCGCTGTAAACGCGCTGCCGGCCAGAAACGCCCGCTGGTATCCGGTCCTGGCCGCCCAAATCGACTCCCTGATTACCATGATGGGAAACTGTATTACGGACGACCTGTCCATCCTAATCTGGCCCAGCGTTAAAGCGCTGATCGACCGCCTTTCCTACCTCTTTGCGCAGAGTTCCAAAATCGGGCGGAAGCAGGAAAGCGAGATCAGCGAGTTTTTGAATTGCTGGGATATCCTGGAAAACGATGTTTCCCGGATGGAGGGGGAGCTGTCCCAAAAGCCGGAGCTTCTCTCCTCCCGGTATTATATCGGAAATGTCAATAGTAAATGCGAAAAAAATATAAAATTTTTTTCAAAGCGTCGAAAGATACTCTTTGAACACAATTTCAGACGTTTTCCAGCCTAAAATTTTCCGCGGGTATCGTGCAATCCACCTTTCCGCACGCTTGACCTCTGCGGCGGTCACTTTCCCGAAATCGGTTCCTTTCGGGAAGTGCCGCCGTATCATTTTATTTTCGTTTTCATTGCTCCCCCGTTCGTAACTGCTGTACGGGTGGCAAAAGTAAACCTTTGTTCTCTTCTTCTTGCAAAGTGCTGAACGCTCCAACCCCTCCACGTCGGCAAACTCCCCGCCGTTGTCAACGGTGATCGTTCGGAAGATTTGCCGGAAACGGCGCGAACCGAAACGGCGTTCTATCCGGTCAAGGGCGGCAATGACGCTTTCCCGCGTCCTGTCCGGCATAAGTTCCATAATCGGAATACGGCTTTTCCTTTCCGTCATAACAAGCAAGGTGTCCTTTTCGCCCTCTTTGCTTGAATACACCGTGTCCATCTCCCAATCTCCGACGGTTTCCCGCGTGTCAACCTCCGCCGGGCGCTTTTCGATACTGTCCCCCCGCGGCGGTCGCTTCATGGTCTTAACTTTTTTATAGGTCCGTTTCTTTTTCGGCTTTTCCGGCAAGTCATCATTTGTCAGGAAGAGAAAAACGCCCTTTGTGATATAGCTGTAAAACGTGCTTACACAAATGGATGTTGAAAACGTCTTTCCCTCCAACTCGATAGCCGCAAGAGCGGCGGCGGGGGAATATCCGTCCTCCAGCACTTTCTTTTCCAGAAAGTCCGCAAGTTCGCGGTCGTTCCCAATTTTCAGATCAGCGCCTTTCTTCCGCAAATTCTCCTGATACTTCCGTTCCGCTTCGTCCGGGTTGTACCGATCTTCTTCCGTCCAGTCCGAATTGCGGTGAATCATGCGGGCGCGCTTGATCTCCCGGTAAATCGTGCTTACATGGACATGAAGTCTTTCCGCTATCTCTTTCGGCTTCTTCCCGTCCAGCAAAGCGTCCTCCAGCCTGTATCGGTCTGTCTTTGTCAGGTGACTAAAACAATGCCCCATGTTATACCCTCCCCAAAAGCAAAGAAAGGGCGGTTTCCCGCCCTTTCACTTTATGTTTCCGCACGAACGGCGGCTATTCGCCTGATAGCTTCCCCATATCCGCTTCAATTAGCGAAACAATATATGCGTTGATACTCCCGGCCCCTGTTTCGGCGGCGCGGGCTTTTATTTTTTCTTTTCCGCCTTTGTCCACATAGAAAACCATTCTGTCCAATTTCTCTTGGTGGCGCTTGTTTCCCTCTAACTGTGCTTTCGTTGCCATGTGAAACCACCTCCGCATTGATGATACCATACTAAATATTCATGTGTCCATATAAAAAATCAACAAATTCATGTTCACACATTTGGTTAGTATGTCTATTGAAATTCATGTGAACATATAGTATATTATGATTGTAAGGCAAAGGACAAAACCTTTTACAGAATGGAGGGAGGACATGAAAACGCCTAATGCAGTAGAAACCGCCGTTCAATATGCGATTGAAGCGGAACGGTTGAAAATGCTGATAGCAGCTAAAGACGCGAAAGACTTGCAAGAGTTTATCGCCTATTTAGAAAAACTGCTAAAGGCATAAGAAAGGGATAGCGGCCCACCTCTCAAAGTAAAGCCGCTATCCCAGCGCGAAAGGTAAGCCGGAAGCCTTACTCCGGCTACCTTGATTTTAACAAGGTAAGGCCAAAAAATCAAGGGGGAACACGACATGAACAAGTTTGAAATCGGCAAGGAATACTTTTCCCGTAGCATTTGTAACTATGATTGTATTTTCACCATCAAAATCACCGGGCGCACCGCTAAAACCGTTTCTTATGAGTACATGGGCGATTCCCGCCGCTCGAAAATCCGGGTTGACGATTCAGGCGAATATATCCAGCCTGATCGTTACTCTATGGCCCCTGTTTTCCGCGCTGAACGTGAGGTTCAGCCGGAAGAGGACCCCGCCGCGGAGGAATCCGCCGCCCCCGCTCCCGTTGCGGAGAACGCGGCCCCCTCTAAGGTCGTGACGATCTCCCAACCCGCCGATGACGGTTCCGTGATCGTTATGATCGGTCAGTCCGTCGAACGGAATTGCGGGGCCTGTTTCCCGCTCGAAATGGGAACGGTCGTCGGTTTCGTCGATATTCCTGACGGCGTAGTTCTCCGCGGCGGCGTGTTCGCCCTTGTCCGCTGGGGCTACAACCCGGACCGGCCCGAACGGGTCCGTCTGTCCGACATTCACCGCCGCGGCTGGCGGTCTGTGAACGGCTCTGCGCTGGGCGTGTTTGTCCGCTGATACTTGACCGGGGCGACAAAAAACGCCGCCCCCCCTCTTTAATTCTCCATTTCCAAAAGCCATTGAACCGAAACGTCCAGAATTTGAGAAAGTACCTTTAATTCATAGTCGGTTACAAATCGGGTTCCGATCTCAATTCTTGAAACGCTATCCCGCTCTATGATGATTCCCGCAACTTGCAGGCGGGCCGCAAGGTCCGCTTGTGTAATCTTCCGCCGCGCCCGCGCTTCCCGTACCCGGTCGCCGCAAAGGTTCTTCCGTCCGTTGTAATCATAAATTTTCACGTTTTGCCCTCCGTTGCGTGTTAAAGTTCAGATTCATTCTTGACATTAGCACGTAAAAAGGCAATGAATGCGTTAAACATCAGAACATCAATAGCGGGCCGGTCTGATTCTGCCCGCCAACACAAAAAGCCCGCCGGGGCGAATCCCGGCGGGCTTTCATTCTGTCCGAATCGGACAAGTTTATTTTCAGGTTCCCGGCGCAATGGTTCTGGGTTCGTCGTTCAGCTTTGTGGCGGCTTTCTCCGCTTCCTGCGGCGTAATGCTCAAATAATAGCATTCGTCGATGTATGCCGCAAGATTGCCGTTCGTCCCCCACGCTTTTTTTGCTTCCTCCAGCGCGCTCTCGATCAGCTTTTCAATATCCTTTTCGCTGAAAAGCAGTTTCAGCACCGCGGGGATTCTCTGATAAATCCAATCGGACACGGCGGCAAGCTTCAACTTGCCCGTTCCACCGCCGAATTCCTTTTCTGCCTTTGTCACAAGGCCGAAAAGAATTCGGTTCAGAACCGCCGTTTCGCCGCGCTTGATAAGAACGACGATCAGGGCAAGGAACGCAAGGACAACCAGCACGCTGTCCCAATTCGCCAGCAGAAACGCAATAATTTTCATGTCGATTCCTTTCTTTGCCGCAAGAATACCGTTACGGCGTGATACAATGTCCCCAATGGGGGCGGTTGATATGGAAATTTTTAAGAATTCGCTTGTTTCTCCCGATTTTCAAGATCGGTTAGATGTGGATGGAACATATTTACACGATTGTATCAATATTTCGATTTGCTCGAAAACAGATATTCGCAATCACGGGTGTTTGTGCGGAAGTCGTGCGCCCCGTTGCTCTCTTGAAGAAAAACAACGGCGAAAAGCAATGTCCCGCCCGAAACGCTAAATTCCGTATTCGTCAAATACGGCTTTTCGGTCGAAAAGCACCTTGACGGCGCGCAAGATGTTTTCGACGTTATCCGGGTTCGGGTCCGCTTTTTTCATGTGGGCGTAAATTTCCCGCACAAGGTCGGATTCCCTGTGTGTTTCGGCGTTGAATGCTTCCATTCTCTCTTCCGGGCTTTTTGACCCGTCGGCAAAAACCTTGTGAAGCTGTTTCAGCGTCTTTTCCGGCTTTATCTCCCGTATGACCACCCGCCCGCGTTCAAAGCACATTCCTTTCATTGCGCGCCCCTTTCAGCCGATGACGGAACAGGCGGATTCAGGGACCCAGCCCAGCCCGTCAATGTGTACGCCGCACTTGCGGCCCGGATAGTAATATTTCACGGTGAACGCGCCGTTCACGGTCTTTCCTTGCCCGTTTCCGTTGCTGTCCCGGTACAGGGGGCCGGAATACTGGACCCGCGCGCCGACGCGCATTTTCGCCGCGGTCCCGCTCCCGGCGGAAGTCCCGCCGACGGGCTGAACGTCCGCCGCGTCAACCCATCCGTAAACCGTGGACCCGCCGCCGGGTTCCGCTTTAAGCTGGTACGGGTGTTTTCCCTTGTATGTCCCGATTACTCTTGCCGTTCCCGGTTTGCAGGCGGGGCCGGTCGCCGCGTTCGCGCTGGTGTAGTGTTTGGACCCCGTAAACCGCACCACGTCGCCCACGCTGAACACCAGCGGCGCGGAGGTATCGGAGGACCCCCCGGACGTTCCGGGCCGTCCTGCGGGCTTTGTGGCGCTCCCTGCGGGGGTTTCTTCCGTCATGTCATAGGTGATATACGGCAAGCGTCCGTGTTTCGTCCACTTGCGCCCGTTCATACCGGCAATTTTCCCTATATTCAGGCACGCCGTCACTTGAACGCGGTTCAGGAAAGCGGGCGAACATTCAATGACCTTTCCGCCGCCGATGTAAACGCCGATATGACCGGAAAGCCAGACAGCTTCCCCGGGAATGATCTTCCCGAAATCGGTTGAAACGTCCTTGCAAACCCGAATCATACTGTCGGCCCCAATATCGGGAACGCCGTTCGACGTGTACTTTGCGCCGCCGTAGGTTTTGGACGCGTCGCCGGTCCATCCCCAAAGAATCCCCTTGATTAAGCAAACGCAATCGAACCCGAAAACAGGCGGTTTCTTGTTTGCCGCGGCGCGAATCATTGCGGTTCTGTCCGCCTTTTTGTTGTAACTGTGGTTTCCGCAATACCGGGACACGTTCGCGCCGGTCAGGGGCGCACCAAAGCACCCCATAACGTACAGGGTCGCGTGATTGTTCGCAACGTCCTGCAATTTCTTAATGAATTCAGAAGCGTTCATTTTCCCCGTTCCTTTCCCGTCTGCGGGGCTTCCTGCCCCGCCCGTATCATTTGACCCGCCGGACGCTCCGGGCCGTCCTGCGGGCGCTGTGGCGCTCCCTGCGCCGTCGTAGGCGGTCAAGCTGTAATTCTCGACAATCTGAATCAGCTTGTCCGCGTATTGCGGGTCTGTGGCGTACCCTGCCGCCTTGATCGCCCGGCAAGCGGCTTTATAGTCCCGTTCTCCGATAACGGCTTTATACCGGGCCGCACTGGTCAGCAAGGCCGAATGATCGGCGACGCTCTCCGCCCAGCTGTCATAGGCGCGGAAAAGCGCCGTAATCGTGGTAAAGGTCGCGCCGTCGTAACATTCCTGTGTCTGTGCGCTGTAAACCTTTCCTTTCCAGCTTTTCCCTGCCTTGATTCCGAAAAGGGCGTTTGCCTTGACGGTCAGGCCGGATTTTCCCCATCCGCTTTCAAGAATCGCCTGTGCGATTGTCAGCGACGCAAGAACGCCGCTTTTCTTCATGTCGGCGGCGGCAAGCGCGCCCACCCGCTCGATGAATTCTTGATGTTCTTTTGTGATTGCCATTGCTCCGATCTCCTTTAAGGCTGAATGTTGTTCAGGTCAACGGGCATTCCGTCCGTTTCCGCCGGGTTCGCTTTTTTGATCTTCACAACGTTTTCCGCCTTTGCTTTCCACGAATAGAATCCGATTGCAACCGCCGTCGGCGTGGCGACGTAGGCAAGCAGAACCCCTAATTGCGACGGGTCGATTGTCACTACCCAAAATCCCAGCCCGAACCCGGCAAAATAGGTCAAGAGAACCGCCGAAAGAAAGAGTTTTGAAAACTCGATCTTTCCGGCGGTCCTCTTTTCATCCCCTGCGGCGTTCGCGGCCCGGCTCCGCGCCCGGCGGCGCTTATTGCTCCGCCGCCGCTCAATCAGCAACACGGCGGCAACCCCGCCGATCAGCCCGGCGGCAATGCTGAATAGATACCCCATGCCGCGCCGCCTTTCTGTCAGTCGTCGGAATGGTCCGCGGCCTGTTCCAAGCGGTCCAGCCTGTGGTGGGCCTGCTTTGCGGACGATTCAACGGCGGTCACACGCTCCGCAATCCGCAAATACTGTTCGTCCTGCTTTTCCTGCTTCCGCTTGATGTCGTCGGTGTTTGCCTTGATATACCCAATTTCCGTAAGAACGGTCGCGTCGGCCCGCGCTTCGTCCTCTGTGTCCTTTTTCCCGTTCCGGGCAAAGGCCGCATATCCGAACACAATAGCGCAAAGCGTAGAAATCACGCTGATAACCGGCAAAATTTCATTCATAGTCGTTTACCTCCCGTGAAAGAATTCTCTATAAATGCTTTTCAGTGAATACGGGGCCACTTCCGGCGGGCTTTCTGTCCAACCGTACACAAGGCACTCATAGTTCCAAATGGTCCACCGTGTTGTGTCCTCCGCCCAAATCGCAAAGGGCATAATGAAAAACCACAAAACGCGGCCCGGTTCGCGCCCTCCGCAATCAGCGCGTCAAGAAACGGCCCGTTCAGCTCCCGGCGCAAGGACGAAACGCGCCAGTCGTTCCGGTTCTCTTCATCGAACGCCCGGTTGAACACGGGTTCGGCGGCAATGGATAGCGTCGCGCCGATCTTGTCGTTGTTCTCCAGCACCACCCATTGAACGCCGCCGTAAAAGAAATACGCACCCGGCTTCAAATTAGCAAGTTTCTTCATTGTTCGTTGTCCTCCTTATAGTCCGGCAAATAGCCGTTTTTCGCGTCCTCGATGTAGTCCCGCACAACGGCGGAAATCAGCGGGTAAAGAACCGGAAGCAAGAGGGCGAAAGCTTCACCGCCTGTCGCCGAATATCCGCGTACCGTCAGGGCGTAGGCCGCACCCGCTCGAAACAGGATGATTCCCGCAAGGGTCAGGCCGCTATATTTCGCAACGGACAGAATCAGCCGGGCGGCGCTCCGCCGGGCTTGTCCCGCTCCGCGGGTGATCGTGTCAGGTGTCGGCATGGTCGGCCCTCCGCTTCCACAATTCGCAACGGTCCCCAGCGCACCCCGGTTTCCCTGTGTAGCTGTCAAGGCAACCGGGCAAACCGATTTCTTGCGGGCAACGTCCGTTCATGCGCTGATTGTCGGCGTACCGCGTCGCCCCCATTGTGCTGGCCTGAACCCGGTTCGTTGCAAGAATCGCCGTCCCCGCCGCCGCGTAAATGATGAATCCGCATTGCTCCGCCCGCTTCATAATCTCTTGCCAGCGGTCGTCTGCGGCGGCGGCTTCCGGCGGCGGGGCAAACGCTCCCGGCCTTGTGTATTCCGCCGTTCTTTCGATCTCCACCGGGTTAATCGCCTTGTCGTCTATGTAAAGATCAGCGTACACCTTGCGCCCGTCGGAGGGCTTCAACCCGATTTTCGCGGCGTGCGGGTTGCCCGGATTCTCATTGACCGCATACAGCGGGATTTCCTGCGCCTTGCAGAATGCCACCGCTTCGTCAAGCAGTTTCCGGGTTCCGTTTTCCCGGTTTGTGTAAAGGATGATCTTTGACCCGTCCGCCGCAAGCTTCTTCACGTAGGCAATGACGGCCCGGTTCGGCGCTCCCACTTCCGGGAAAGCGTCGGCGCAAAGTGTTCCGTCGAAATCGACGGCGACAAACTCATATTTCGGCATTGCTTGTTCCCCTTTCGATTTTTCCCGCTGGGGCAATCACGACGGCGCGCCCGTTCCGGTCCAGCAGTTCCGCCGAAACCTGAATGTTCTTGCCTTGCCCGGCCTTGCGATAGATCAGCGCAGTTATTTTCTGATAGGTGATACCGGCATAAACTGCTGGGCATTCCTCCAGCAAGGCCGCTTTCGCTTCATTGTTTGTCATAGCGGAACACTCCACCCCGCTTCCCGGACGCTGAATGCGTCCCCGCATTGTACAATATCCGGGAAATTCGTTTTCGCAATTTCTATCGCTGGTTTCTCGATTTCATATGCGAAATATCGAATATTCCTATACCCCAGCTTGTCAAAGCAGTAACGCCCGGTTCCGATTCCGTCATACATGGAAAGAATCACGATTTCTTCATCTTTCGGAATTCCCGCCAGCGCATGGGACAGAATGTGAATGATAACTTCCGCCGTCCAGCCGTTCCCCAGCCCTTTGTAGGCGTTTGTCTTATTCGCTACCCTGCAATAATCGTCCGGTAACGTCTGCAAGCGGCAACATTCTTTGACAGTCAATTTCCGAATTATGTAAAATCCGTCCGGCAAATTGATTTCATAATTTGCGCCCTTAATCGTGATTTCCCCATTTTTTACCGGGTAAATTGGCATTTCTCCAAGCGGCGTTACCACTTTTTCAAACGTCATAGGAATGTGTGCAACGGACACGGTTTGCGTTTTCCCCTGCGGCAACGTCACGTGTGTTCCTTGAATTGTGCTGTGCTTTTTATCCCGCCGTTGACAGCGCATAGAATTTTCCGTTATAACTATGTCGCTGTCCTTGTGCGGCTTATAGTTAAATGGGACCCATTCGGCAACGCATGTTCGGCGGTCCACATTGTTACAAATCGGATTCCGCATACCGTCTTTGTAACAGGTCGCCCGTAGGCATTGCGCTTTTCCGTTTTTCGCGGCGTTTAACGGAATCGGCTGTTCCCCTGTGACGCTTTCGAGAATGTCCGCCAGCCTGCTGCAGAATTTCCTGGACGAGAAGTTAAAGCCCCGGTACATCCTCAAATACGCTAAGGCCTTTAACGCCAGCACACGGAATCAGAGCCTGCGTGACATCAGGAAGCATGTGCGGACCCTGTTGATCCTGTACAAGGAATGCTACGCGGATTTGGCGGCGGTGATGGCGCTGAATCTGAGCGCGGAGGAGTACCTGCTGAACATATTCCACCGGGAGGCGAAGTATATCAAGGAAGTTTCCTCCAACGAAGAGAAGGAACGGCTGTGGGAAATCCAAGTCCAGGCCGCCTTGGTGCTGCACACGTTGGAAAAGCCTTTCTCAACGGATCTCAAGTCCCTCTCCTGCACAGAAGAACAGCAGGAATGGCTGAAGGAGTGGAAGAGCGAAATCAACCGTTATAGAAACATTTTTCTCACCAAGAAGGACATTTCAAATCATTCGCAGACAGGTACGGCCATGCTCTCCGGGGAATATCTCCCTCTGCTGCACTATCTGGAGGACTGCAAAAAGGCGCTGGAAAATGGACTCCAAAAAGAAGACGTCCAGAAGAAACAGGAGGAATTGAAAAAGATGCTGAACATGGTGAAGGATTACTTCGACCTGGAAGCGATTCATCAGGCCATCACGGATTACCAGGGTACGTTTTTGGAAACCAGCGGGTCTCAGGAACAGTGATGTGAGGAGGTGTTCCGCCGGGCCAGAGAAGCGGGTAATCTCGCACCGATTGCAATGCCTGCCCCCGGTGAACGAACTGCCTGATTTGTAAAATTTCATCAATGCCGGACGGATGGTATCCGTCCGGTATTTTTTTGCCCCCCAAACATATCTATGAACCGAGGTGATGCAATTTGGAAAGCGCACAGCGAGAACTGGTCGGCGTCCTGCTGGACCACATTCATTCCCTTGGCCTGATATCGGATTTCACCTATTCCAGAGCCGTGGATTTGGTACATTCTGTGATAGACTTCCCGGAGCTTTTCCAGTATCCTGTGTGCTTGACAAAGGAGGCGGAGATTCGTGAACGTGCTCAGGATACGCAATGAAATGCGGAATGGGAAAACCATTTTTGACCTGCCCCTGCGGGTGACCTTCTACGCCAGGGTCTCCACCGACAAGGACGAACAGCTCAACAGCCTGGAAAATCAGGTGCAGTATTACACTCAGTTCATTCAGGAAAAGCGGAATTGGACCTACGTCCAAGGCTACGTGGACGAGGGCATTTCCGGTACCAGCACGAAAAAGCGGGACAGCTTCTTACGGATGATAGCGGACGCCAAAGCGGGGCGCTTCGACTTTATCATCACGAAGGAGATATCCCGCTTTTCCCGTTCCACACTGGACAGCATTCAATACACCCAGGAGTTGCTGGAGCACGACGTGGGCGTCCTGTTCCAGAACGACAACATCAACACCCTGGACTCCGACAGCGAGTTCCGCCTGGTGGTCATGGCCGGGGTGGCTCAGGATGAGGTGCGGAAGCTCTCCGAGCGGCTGAAGTTCGGCTTCCGCCAGGCCATCAAAAACGGCCACGTGCTGGGGAATGATAAGCTGTGGGGCTACGACAAAAAGGACTGCGTGCTGACCATCAACGAGGCGGAGGCCCAGGTAGTGCGGCGAATTTTCGACCTCTACGCCAACCGGCAAATGGGCATCCGGCGCATCTCCCAAACGCTGCTGGACGAGGGCTTCACCAGCCGGAAGGGAGGTCCTTTCAACGTCCTGACCATCCGGCATATTTTGTGTAACCCCAAGTACAAGGGCTGGTACTGCGCGGGCAAGTCCCAGACGGTGGACTACCGCAGCAAACGGAAAATTTTCCTGGATGAGGACGAGTGGGTCACGTACCCAGACCCGTCCATCCCGGCCATCGTATCGGAGGAGCTGTGGGACCGGGCCAATACCCTATACAAACGGCGGAGTAAACAAATGATGTCTCACCAAAGCGGGGCAACGTTCCACAACCGCTACCCCTACAGCGGCAAAATCATCTGCGAGGAGCACGGGACCAGCTTCCACCGACAGGTGCTGAAAAGCGCCAAGGGGAACCAGGAGGTCTGGCAGTGCAGGGTCTACCGGGACAAGGGCCGGGCGGCGTGCTCCGCGCCCCAGCTCAGGACGGTGGAATTAGGCCAAATCATGGCTGATATTTTCAACCAATTGGCGCAGAACAAAGAGGCCATCATTGACGCGGTGGTGGCGGTCCTCCAGTCCGTCCCCGACGAGCACGACTACACTCAGGATATTCGCCGTATTGAGGAGGAACTGTCCTCCCTCCGGGCAAAAAAGGACCGCCTGCTGGAGATGAGCATTGAGGACGCCATCTCCACGGCGGAATTTAAACAGCGCAACGACGGCTTCAACCAACAGGCCCAAGCCCTGGAGGAGCGGCTGGAAGCGCTCCAAGCGGAGGCGGAAAAGGGGCGGCGGACGGCGGAGCAGTTAGAGGAAATCCGCGCCGCCCTGGAGCGGGAGCTCTCCTTCCAAAACGGTATCAACTCCGCCCTGGTCACGACAATTCTGGATAAAATCGTGGTCAAAAAAGACAGCACCAAGGAGCGCATCCACCTGGACATCTACCTGAAATTCGGCGGCCTGTGGGAGGCCGCTTTTGACCGGGCGGATTCCTCCCTTTGCTTCACCCGTCCAAAAAGTACTACACCCAAAGCGCCGACCAGGAGGACCTGATTTCCATCGGCACCATCGGCCTCATCAAGGGCATCTCCAGCTTTAACCCCGCCAAAGGGGCGCGCCTTGCCACCTACGCCGCCCGGTGTATCGAAAATGAAATCCTCATGTACTTCCGCAGCCAGAAAAAGCTCCAGGGGGAGGTCTCCCTCTCCGACTCCATCGACAGCGACAAGGACGGAAACGCCCTCCAGCTCATGGATGTCGTGGGCGTGGACGACACCATGCTGGAGGACCTTCACGACCGGGACAACGCCCTGCGGCTTCACAAGCTGGTCCGGGAGCGCCTCACCTCCCGGGAGGCGGAAATTGTCCGCCTCCGCTACGGCCTGGGGGGCACCGTACCTCTGACCCAGCGGGAGATTGCCTCCTCCTTCGGCATCTCCCGGAGCTATGTATCCCGCATTGAAAAACGGGCCCTGGAAAAGCTCCGGGAGGCCCTTCAGGAGGGCCCGGAGCGCGGGCCCTCCGCCGGATAGGGCGCGAATCCGCGGGACCCGCCGGCGCTTTTCTTCACAGCTTCAGGGATTCTATGGCCTCCCGCATCTGCTCCGCCGAGGTGCTCAGCGCCGCCCGCTCCCCGCTGCTCAGCGGCATCTCCAGAATTTCCTGCAAGCCCTTCCGGCCCACGATGGACGGAAGGCTCAGCGCCAAGCCGTTCATCCCATACTGCCCGTCCAGCACCGCCGACACCGGCAGCACCGCCCGCTCGTCCTTCACGATGGCCTCCGCGATGCGGCCCACCGCCATGGCGATGCCATAGTACGTGGCCCCCTTCCGCTCAATAATCTGGTAGGCGCTGTCCCGGACCTCCCGGTACAGCCGCTCCCGGTTCTCCGCCCCCAGGGTCTGCCCCCGGACCCGGCAGAAGTCCTCCAGGTCCAGCCCGGAAACGTTGGCCTCGCTCCACACCGCCAGCTCGCTGTCCCCGTGCTCCCCGATGATGAAGGCGTGGATGTTCCGGCTGTCCACCTCCAGCTCCGCCCCCAGCAGCTGCTTTAAGCGCCCCGTGTCCAGCACCGTCCCGGAGCCCATCACCCGCTCCCGGGGATAGCCCGAAAGCCGCCAGGCCGCATAGGTCAGCACGT
Source organism: uncultured Oscillibacter sp. (assembly GCF_950073225.1). Lineage (NCBI taxonomy): Bacteria > Bacillati > Bacillota > Clostridia > Eubacteriales > Oscillospiraceae > Oscillibacter > uncultured Oscillibacter sp. The sequence goes on along the minus strand of NZ_CATMPS010000009.1, from coordinate 50,857 downwards.
CCACCGGGTTGGACACCACCAGCAGAATCCCACCGAAGTTCCGGGCGGTGACCTCCTTCAGCACGGACCGGAGAATTTCCGTGTTCTTCCCGATGAGATCCAGCCGGGTCTCCCCCGGCTTCTGGTTCGCCCCGGCGGTGATGACCGCCAGGGCGCAGTCCCTCAGATCGTCGTAGTCCCCGGCGGAAATCTCCATGGCCGCGCCGTAGGGCAGGCCGTCCCGGAGGTCCATGGCCTCCCCCTCCGCCTTGTCCCGGTTGGCGTCCAGCAGCACCAGGCGGGTAAACAGGCCCTGCTGCAAAAAGCGGAAGGCAATGGACGCCCCCACGTTGCCGCAGCCGATGACCGCTGCTTTTCTGTGGTCGATTTTCATGAAACATCCTCCCTGTTTACTTTCAAATTCTTCTTATCATCTGTCGCCGGATTGTCAATGAGCCGCCCGTCCTCGCCAAACCGGGACCCATGACACGGGCAGTCCCAGCTGTGCTCCTGGGGATTGTATTTCAGCGCACAGCCCATATGGGGGCACCGGGGGGCCGTGGGGGTCAGCAGCCCCAGGGCGGACTCCCAGGCGTTGGCCGCCAGCTGGGGCCGCAGCAAGCTCCGGGAGGGGCTGAACAGCTCCGCATAGGGATTCTCCTTCCCCTGAACCAAATCCGCCAGCATCCGCGCCGCCGCCATGGAGGAGGTCATCCCCCACTTGTTGAAGCCCGCCGCCACATACAGCCCCTCCGTCCCCTTGGCGTACCGCCCCGCATAGGGCACGCCGTCCAGGGTCATGCAGTCCTGGGCAGCCCAGCGGGCGGCGATTTTCGCCTGGGGATAGTGCCGCCTTGCGAAATCCTCCAGCTCCCGCCAGCCGCCGCCCTTCTTCCCCGTCCGGTGCCCGCCGCCGCCCAGGAGGAGGAAACCCTTGTAATCCCGGAAGGACAGCCCCTTCTCCCCCTCGTCCACGTACATGCCCCCTGCCTCCCGGGCGTTTTCCAGGGCCAGGACATAGGAACGGCTTTGATAGAGCTTGAGAAAATAGCCTCCGTGCTTGTTCAGCAGGGGAAAGTGGGTGGCAATGACGATCTTCTCCGCCGTCACCGTCCCATGATTCGTTGCCGCCGTGCCGGGGCCCAGCTCCAGGACCTTGGTGTGCTCGTAAATCCGAAGCCCCTTGGCGATGGCGGCGGCAAATTTCAGGGGGTGGAACTGGGCCTGTTTGGGGAACCTCACCGCCCCCGCCGTGGGCATGGGCAGGGCCGGGCTTTCCACAAGCTCCGCCGGAAAGCCCAGGCGCTCCAGGGCCCCCAGCTCCCGCTCCAGCTTCCGCCGGTCCGACAGGGCGTAGACATAGCTGTCCCGCTCCTCAAAATCGCAGCCGCCGTCCCGGCAGAACTCCCGGTACTGCCCCAGGGCCTCCCGGTTGGCCTCCAGGTACAGCCGGGCCTTTTCCAGCCCGAACTCCCGCAGGAGCTTGTCATAGATCAAGCCGTGCTGGAACGTAAGCTTGGCGGTGGTGTTCCCCGTCACGCCGCCGCAGAGCCGGTCCGCCTCCACCAGGGCGCAGTCCACCCCCGCCCGGTTCAGCCAATAGGCGCACAGCAGCCCCGCCAGCCCGCCGCCCACCACCAGCACGTCCGTTTTCAGGTCCCCGTCCAGCGGGGCGAATGGGGGCATCTCCGCCGTCCGTTTCCAAATGGAATCCATGGAATCACCTCGGCGTTAGCATGACCGGGAGGGCGGAAATCATACCTCCCGCCGGTTTCTCAGTCGGCTTTTACGAAATTTCCACCCGCTTCGCCTGTTTAAATTGTCAAATCTGTCGAAATAAATTTTAGGGCTTGACAAACCCGCCCCGTAAGGCGTATTCTGTGCCCAAGTTCAAAAGCGCAAACCGATGACGCGGACGAGTAGGCAGGGCCTTGGTTCTCAAAGAGAGCCGCCGGTGGTGAGATGGCGGCAGAAGCAAGCCTGTTGAATGGACCGCTGAGGGCGGGCCGAACGGGATGTTTCCCAAGTATGCCTCGACGGGCTTTTCCCCCGTTACCAAGGAAAGGCGCGTGTTGGCGCGCCGCCGAGCGGGCGGTTTTCTTATACCGCCAATTTGGGTGGCACCGCAGAAGTTTCAAGACTTTTGTCCCAAAGGTACCTGTAACGGGTCCTTTCGTGGACGGAGGTCTTTTTTTGACGCTCCGCCTCCGGGAGAGACCATATGTCGGAAAGGAGCAAGCGTCATGACCTTTGAAAAAATTCCCTACAAGATCTATCTCTCCGAGCAGGAGCTGCCGGCCGCCTGGTACAATGTCCGGGCCGACATGAAGCACAAGCCCTCCCCCCTGTTGAATCCCGGCACCGGGGCCCCCATGGGCTTCGAGGATTTGCGGGGCGTCTTCTGCGACGAGCTCATCCGCCAGGAGCTGGACAACGACACGGCGGAAATCCCCATCCCCCGGGAGATTCGGGACTTTTACAAGATGTACCGTCCCTCTCCCCTGGTCCGGGCCTACTGCCTGGAGGAAAAGCTCCAGACCCCGGCGAACATCTACTACAAGTTTGAGGGCAACAACACCTCCGGCTCCCACAAGCTGAATTCCGCCATCGCCCAGGCCTACTACGCCAAGCGGCAGGGCCTCCTGGGCGTCACCACCGAGACCGGAGCGGGCCAGTGGGGCACCGCCCTCTCCATGGCCTGCGCCTATCTGGGCCTGGACTGCAAGGTCTATATGGTGAAGGTCAGCTACGAGCAAAAGCCCTTCCGCCGGGAGGTCATGCGGACCTACGGCGCCTCCGTCACCCCGTCGCCCTCCATGGAGACGGAAATCGGCCGGAAGATTCTCCAGGAGCACCCCGGCACCACCGGCTCCCTGGGCTGCGCCATTTCCGAGGCGGTGGAGGCGGCGGCGAAAAACCCCGGCTACCGCTACGTGCTGGGAAGCGTTTTGAACCAGGTCCTGCTCCACCAGTCCGTCATCGGCCTGGAGACCAAGGCGGCCCTGGACAAGTACGGCGTGGTTCCCGACATCATCATCGGCTGCGCCGGGGGCGGCAGCAACCTGGGCGGGCTGATCTCCCCCTTCATGGGGGAAAAGCTCCGGGGCGAGCGGGACTACCGCATCCTTGCCGTGGAGCCCGCCTCCTGCCCCAGCCTCACCCGGGGAAAATTCGCCTACGACTTCTGCGACACCGGCATGGTCTGCCCCCTGGCGAAGATGTACACCCTGGGCAGCGGCTTCATCCCCTCCGCCAACCACGCCGGGGGCCTGCGGTACCACGGCATGAGCCCCGTCTTGAGCCAGCTGTACCACGACGGGCTGATAGAGGCCGTGGCCGTGGAACAGACGAAGGTCTTTGAGGCGGCGGAGCTCTTCGCCCGGGTGGAGGGCATCCTCCCCGCCCCGGAGTCCAGCCACGCCATCCGGGCGGCGATGGACGAGGCGCTGAAGTGCAAAGAGACCGGGGAGAAGAAGACCATCGTCTTCGGCCTCACCGGCACCGGGTATTTCGACATGACGGCCTATGAGAAATTCCACAACGGGGAGATGTCGGACTATATCCCCACGGATGAAGAGCTCCAAGCCAGCTTTGACAAGCTGCCCCAGGTCCCCGGACTGGATTGATCCCCAACAGCAAGGAGGCCGCCCGAATGGGGCGGCCTCAGTCTGTCGAAAAAGTCTGCCTTGTGGCAGACTTTTTCGACAGACTGAGGCGGCGGTTTTAAAACCGCCGCGTTTTTCACCCCAGCGCCACGTCCAGCACCATCATAATCAGGAACCCGCCGACAAACCCGCAGGTCCCCGCCCGGCTGTGGGCCTGGGGCACCAGCTCCTCCACCACCACGTACAGCATCGCCCCGGCGGCAAAGCTCAAAAGCCAGGGCATCATAGGGTGGGCCCAGGCGGCGATCAGCACCACCAGGATGCCGAATACCGGCTCCACCGCCCCGGACAGCATCCCGCCGGTAAAGGCCCTCAGCCGCCCCCGGCCCTCCTGCCGCAGGGGCAGGGCCACCGCCGCCCCCTCCGGGAAGTTCTGGATGCCGATGCCCAGGGCCAGGGCCATGGCCCCGGCGGCTCCCTCCCCCGCCGCCGCCAGGGCGAAAGCCAGGCCCACCGCCATGCCCTCCGGCACGTTATGTAGGGTGATGGCCGTCATGAGAAGGGTGTTCTGCCGCCAGGCGTCATTGACCTCCTTCTCCCTCCGCAAACGGGGCAGCAGGCCGTCCAGCGCCGCCAGGAACACCACCCCCAGCAGCATCCCCGCCGCCGCCGGAAGCCAGCCGGGGACCTTCCCCTCCTCCGTCGCCTGGTCGATGGCGGGCAGGAGCAGGCTCCACACGGAGGCCGCCGTCATTACCCCGGCGGCAAAGCCCAGCATCGCCTTTTGAAACCGGGGCTTCGGCTCCCCGGAGAGAAAAAATACCATGGCGGCGCCCAGGGTGGTCATCAGGAACGTGAAGCCCGTGCCCAGGGCGGCCCAGCCAAGAGACCGCAGCATACACATCAACGCCTTATTCTTGATTCGGGCGGCGCATGGGTCCCGGGCCGCCCGTATGCCAGTATAAGCGGAGAGGTCAGAAGTGGTGCTTGCTTTCCTCCGAAGGACATGGTATACTATATGTAACTGGATACAAGGCGAAGGGCCTCATATAAGCCCGCTGTATGGCGCGGGCGTTTCTACGAAGCCGCCGAAGGCTTCTCTATGGGTGTCTGTACGGAGGGGGGAATCCCCCTGCCCGCGCAGGCGTCCTTTTTGTTTTTGTACCGGCAAATTAGAAAAGGGGTTGTTGGCATGTCGATTACCATTTTAAAGGGCACGGTGGTCTCCGCTCCGGCCCTGGGGAAGCTGGACATCACGGAAAACGGCTGTCTGGTGGCGGAGGACGGCAGCATCACCGGGGTCTTTCCCGCCCTGCCGGAGCAATACGCCAGGGCGGCGGTGGAGGATTACGGGGACGCCCTGATTTTGCAGTCCTTCGCGGACCTCCACCTCCACGCCCCCCAGTATCCTATGCTGGGCATGGGCATGGACCTGCCGCTTTTGGACTGGCTAAACACCTACACCTTCCCCACCGAGGCCCGCTTCGCCGACCCGGACTACGCCCGGGAGGTCTACCGCAAGCTTGCCCGGGAGCTGATTGAAAACGGGACCACAAGGGTGTGCATGTTCTCCTCCCTCCACCGCCAGGCCACGCTGATTTTGATGGAGGAGCTGGAAAAAGCCGGGGTCACCGGATACGTGGGCAAGGTGAACATGGACCGCAACGGCATCCCCGCCCTCCAGGAGGAGACGGAGGAATCCCAGCGGGAAACCCTCCGCTGGCTGGAGGAGTGCCGGGACTTCCGGCACGTCAAGCCCATCCTCACCCCCCGGTTCACCCCCTCCTGCACCAATGAACTGATGGACTTTTTGGGGAAGCTGGCGGCGGAGCGGGGCCTCCCGGTCCAGTCCCACCTGTCGGAGAACACCGGGGAAATCCAATGGGTAAAAGAACTGCATCCTGATTGCGGACAGTATTGGGAGACTTACGCGAAATACGGCCTCTGGAACGACCGGACCCTGATGGCCCACTGCGTCTGGTCCGACGAGCGGGAGCGGGCGGCGATGCGCACCGCCGGAGTGACGGTGGTCCACTGCGCGGACTCCAACCAGAATATCTGCTCCGGCACGGCCCCGGTGCGGGTGATGCTGAAGGAGGGGCTGAAGGTGGCCCTGGGCAGCGACATCGCCGGTGGGGACCATCTGAGCATGTTCGACGTGGCGGCGGCCTCCATCCGAGCCTCCAAGGCCCGGCGGATTCTGGACGGCTGGGACACGGACTTCCTCACCGTGGCGGAGGGCTGGTACTTGGGGACCTCCGCCGGGGCGGCGTTCTTTGGGGAGCAGCCGGGCTTCGCCCCGGGGAACCGCCTCCATGCCATTGTGCTGGCGGACGGGGACCTCCCCCAGCCCCACCCCCTGACGGCGGCGGAGCGGCTGGAGCGCTGCGTCTACCGGCGGCAGAGGGGCGCGGTCAAAGCCGTGTGGAGCGACGGCAGGAAGGTCTTTTCCGCCGAATGAACGAAAAACGGGACTGCTTTTGCAGTCCCGTTTCCTATTCAAGCACCCAGCCCTCCGGGTCCGTATTGGAGGTATCCGCGTCCAGGTTGGTCAGCTCCTTCCAGCCCTCGTCCAGGCCGAAGGCCCCGCCGGACCGGACCGCCGTGCGGCCATACACGTCCTCCATGACCGCCGCCACCTGGAACACGTCCCCGGCCTCCGCCGGGACCTCCTGGGGCGCAAAATGGAAATTAAGCCACTGGTAGCCTCTGGTGCCGCCCCCGTCGTTCTGCCGGAGCTTGTCCAGGGCCTTCCACTGCTCCCCGGTGAGGACGGCGGTCTCCTCCTCCACCACCCCCGGCGTCACGGTGAACACCGCCCAGTCCACCAGCTTCATATTCCGAAACAGGCCCACCCGCAGGCTTTCCAGCTCCGCCACGGGCGGGGTATTTTCGGGAAGTCCCGGCTGAATCCCCATCGGGTTCCAGTCCAGGCGCCCGTACTCTTCCCTGCTCCCTCTGGACTCCACCAGGGCAAAGGTCCCGTTTTCCACCGGCTTAAAGCCCAGGGCATAATCCGCCCGCACCGCCGGGAACGTCTGGCCGTAGAGGCCCGTATAGCGCTTCAGCACCTGGGTCTGGCGGGTCCCGTCCGGGTAGAGGAAGTCCACGCAGATGGTCATCGCCTCCTCCAGTTCGCAGTACAAATCGGCCTCGAACCGATGTCCATCCCCCTGGGAGACAATGACCCGGCAGTCGCCGCCCTCGGCGTAGAACGCCGCCCTCATGCCCTCCACGTAGGTCCTGGGCACGGCGTAGGCCGTGAACTTCGCCCGGTTCCCGGCCACGTTCACGTTCCGCAGGGAGACGCCGTAATCGGCGGTGACGGCGTTCTGCTCTTGCAGAAGCTCCTCCACCCGGCTGGAGACGCCGCCGATCTGGCCGTTCACCCCGGCCTCCACCTGGATGATGGCGGCTTGCAGATAGGAGTAATTCCGGGTTAGGTCCTCCAGCCGCCGGTAAAAGCCCCAGAGCACCACGCACAGGCACACCGCCGCCGTGACGGCGGACATTTTCACCACCGCCCTCCGGTGCTCGGACAGCCGGGGCTTCGGCGCGTACCGGGCGGCGATCTCCTCCACCAGGGCAAGCTGCTCCGCCGTCAGTTCCCCGCCGGATGGGGCGGCTTCCTCCTCCACCCCCAGAAGCCAGCCCACGGACACGCCGAACAGGCGGCTCAAGGCCACCAGCTTCTCCACCTCCGGCAATGCGCCGTCGGATTCCCACTTGTAAATGGACTGCCGGGACACGCCCAGCTTCTCCCCCAGGGCCTCCTGGGAGAGGCCGAGCTCCTTTCGCTTCTGGGCCACGCGACGTCCGGTCGTCATGGGGCATCCCTCCTTTGTTGGCTCCAATGATAGCAGGGTGAGGCGGGTTTGTTCCACCAACCAAGGACATTCTTTCTGCTAACCGCAGGTTTACATTCCCGGAAAACGGCCCGGCCCAGGGTGGACCGGGCCGTTTGTCATTCCTCCTCCGCCTGGACGGCGCCCCCGCCCAGGCCGAAGTCCTCCTCCGCGCTGCCGGTGTCCCGGCGGAGCATGTGCTCCATCACCCGGATGTCCGAGTCCACGTCCATGGCGTCCGCCTGGTAGAGCTCGTCCAACTGATGCTCAAAGCCCTTGACGATGGAGTCCATGGTAGTCTCAATCCGCTGCTTGGCCTGGCGGAGGTTGTCCCCCTCCACCCCGGCGGACTCAAACTGGGCGTAGGAGTCCAGCAGCTTCTGAGTGGTGGGCAGGTAGTAGTTCAGGAAAGTACCGATGCGGTCTTTCTTCCTGGGGTCCTCCTCCACGGCTTTGAAGATTTTGGCGGTGATCTCCTCCAGCCGGTCGATTTTGGCGGAGAGCACAGGGTCCGCAATCTGGTCGTTGGCCCGGCGGATGTTGCGGAGGATGCCGGAATAGCCCTCCTCCGCCTCCTTGGGCGGCGCTTTGGGCTCCGCCGCCTCCTGGGCCTCCTCGAACCGCTGGCGGAAGGCCGTTTCCGCGGCGTTCCCGCCCCGGAAGAGGTAGCCCAGCTCCACGTTGAGATAGGCTTTCCCGCCGAAATAGCCCTTGTCGATCATTTTCTCCAGGTCCTTTTCCACCCGCCGCTCCGAGTAGCCCAGGGTCCGGGCCAGCTCGTCGATGGGCATGGCCTCCCGGTCCCCCAGGACCAGGAGGTACTTGGAAAACCGCTTGAGCTGGCGGTCCATGGAGAGGCCGCTGTACAGCATAGCCCCGCCTCCGGCGGTAATGGCCAGTCCCCCCAGCAGGTCCTCCAGCCACCAAAGGGCGGCCGTCCCGTTTTGCAGGACCCACAGCAAGCTGTCTATCGCGTCCACCATCCCATTCAAGCCGAAGAACAGCAGCGCCAGTCCGCCGATTTTCAGCCACCAGGCGTTGGACTTCTTCGCCGCCGGGGACTTGGTGACCTTCTTCACCGCCTTGGCGGCTTTCGTCTGCCGCCGGGGCGGGGCGGTCACGGTCCCGGAAGCCTGGGCCGTCTGTCCCGGCGTGCCCTGGAGGGGCGGGGCCTTCTGAACGGGCTTTTTCTCGTCGTCGGCGAAAAGCTTGCCGAACAGCAGTACCAGCCCCACGGGCCAGAGGCCGAAGCAAAAGGACAATATGATCAGGGGCCAGCCCCAATCCCCTCCGCCGGACGTCTTTTTTCGATTCTCCGCCATGGTCAATCCTCCGTCTCTTTCTTCTCCAGCTTCCGCTTGTTCCCCTGCTCGTCCACGATGTAGGTGTGGTCCAGCTGGCTTTTGAGATTCCCCAGCACCGAGTCGATATACGCCCGGCGGAGGACGGCCCGCTCCTTCTCCTCGTCCGGGGTCAGCCCCGTGAACCGGGCCTTCCGGGCCAGCTCGTTGATGCGGTCGATCTGCTCCTGCTTCATGCTTGTCCCCCCTGTTCCCGCTCGAATACCAAATCGATTTCCAAAATGGAGCCGTTCATCTGCTGGGTGGGAATCCACCCGGCATAGCGCCAGCCCTCCGCCGCCCGCCGGAGAATGGCCTCCCGGTGGCCGGTGGTCTTTCCCACGAAAAACCCCTCGTCGGCGGCAACCGTCTCAAACGCATAGTCCATCATTCCAAACCCTCCCCCTATTCCATACGGGTTTCCGGCCCGCCGTTCTTCAAATTGGTACCGGATTTCTTCCCGCCTCAAACGTAAACCCGCAAGACGATGGAGACGCGCCCCTTCCGGGTCAGGCCCCCCACCTCGCTGAGCTCGAATTTTCCAAAGCCCCGGGCGGACACCACGTCCCCCGCCTCCAGCAGCTTGTCCGGCTTCACGCACTCCCGCCAGTTGAGCTGAACCTTGCCGCTTTCAATGAGGGCGGCGGCCTTCCCCCGGGCCAGCCGGAAGCCGGAGGCCGCCACCGCGTCCAGCCGGAGAGAGGACACCGTGTCCCGGACCTCCTTCCGCTGAACCGTTGGAATATGGAGGTTTTCCGGCTCGATGGCGAAAACCCGGAGCTTTGCTCGCCCGGCGGAGTTCCAGCTTTGCAGGAGAAAGTCCGCAACGCCCTCCAAAACCAAAAGGTCCGCGCTTCCGGGGGCCACAAGAATGTCCCCCACCTTCTCCCGCACAATGCCCATGCCCATCAGGCTCCCCAGGAAATCCCGGTGGGTCAGCTTCTCCTCCTCCCGGAAGACGGCCCGGAGACAGCGGATGGGGGCCTCGGCGCTCTCCGGCTCCATCCAGTCGGGGAGGAACTGCAAAACCTGCCGCTCCGCCCCCTCATAGCCCCCCTGGAGCACGTAAGCGCTCTCGGAAATCCCCGCCAGATGCAGAAGGTCCAGGGCCTGGGCCCGCTGCTGGGGGCTGAGGAAGTCCGTGGCGGCGGGAATGTTCCGCCCTGACGCCTGCTCCGCCTTGTCCAGCACCTTCGCCAGGGCCAGCCGGTCCTCCCCGGCAAGGCCCAGGCGGTCCAGCAGCGCGCCCTTATCCATGGCGCAGCTCCTGGGTGTGGACCAGGGCGGCATAGGCCCCGTCCTTGGCCATCAGCTCCTCGTGGCTTCCCAGCTCCACCATGCGCCCGTCCTCAATGACGGCGATGCGGTCCGCATTGCGGACGGTGGAGAGCCGGTGGGCGATGATGATGGTGGTCCGGCCCTGAGAGAGCTTGTCAAAGGCCTCCTGGAGCTTGGCCTCCGTCACGCTGTCCAGGGCCGACGTGGCCTCGTCCAGAATCAGCACCGGGGGGTCCTTCAAAAAGATGCGGGCAATGGAAATCCGCTGCTTCTGCCCGCCGGAGAGAAGCACGCCCCGCTCGCCCACATAGGTGTTGAACCCGTCGGGCATGGCGACGATATCGTCGTAGATCTCCGCCAGGCGGGCGGCCCGGGCCACTTCCTCTTCGGTTGCCCCGGGGCGGCCGTAGCGGATGTTCTCCAGGATGCTGGCGGCAAAGAGGAACACGTCCTGCTGGACCACGCCCACGTTCCGCCGGAGGGACTCCTGGGTCACCTGCCGCACGTCCGCGCCGTCCAGCCGGACGGCCCCTTCCGTCACATCGTAAAACCGGGGGATGAGCTGGCAGAGGGTGGACTTTCCCCCGCCGGAGGGCCCCACCACCGCCAGCGTCTCGCCAGGGCGGATATGGAGGTCCACGTCCCGCAGCACCGCCGCGTCGCCCTGATAGGCAAAGCTCACATGGTCCACGTCGATTTTGCCCTCCACCCGGTCCAGCCGCCGGGCGTCCGGCGCGTCCTTCAGGGCGGGCTCCTCCCGCATCAGCTCGATGAAGCGGCCCAGGCCCGCCGTGCCGTTGGCGAAGAGCTCGGCGAAGTTGCTGAGCTTTCGCACCGGGGTGACGAAGGTGGTGATATAAAGGCTGAAGGTGGTCAGGTCAATGACGTTCAGCTCCCCCCGCATGATGAACAGCCCCCCGGCAGCGATGACGGCGGCGGAGAGGATGCAGAGGAAGAACTCCATGGTGGCGTTGAAGCGGCCCATGGCCTTGTGGAAGGCCCGCTTGGAGGTCTTGAAGGTTGCGTTGGAGCTGTCGAACTTCTGGAGCTCCGCCCCCTCGTTGGCGAAGGCCTTGGCCGTGCGGATGCCGGAGAGGCCGGACTCGATGTCGGAGTTAATGACGGCGGTTTTCTGCTTCACGGCGGCGGAGGCCTCGCTCATGGAGCGGCGGCAGGACCAGACCACGGCGAAGAACACCGGGACGATGCAGGCAATCACCAGGGCCAGCCGCCACTGGATGGTGAACATGATGATTAGGGACCCCACGATGGTGACGCCGGAGATGAAAATGTCCTCCGGCCCGTGGTGGGCCAGCTCCGTGATGTCGAAAAGGTCCGCCGTGAGGCGGCTCATGAGCTGGCCGGTGCGGTTCTTGTCGTAGTAGTTGAAGCTCAGCTCCTGCATGTGGCGGAAGAGGTCGTGGCGGATGTCCGCCTCCACCAGGATGCCGAAGGTGTGGCCCCAGTAGCAGATGACATAGGTCAGCAGGGCCCGGAGAACGAAAGCGGCAAACACCACCGCCATGACGGCAAAGAAAGTCCTATAGGCGCTTTGCGGCAAAAGCTCGTACATGCACCAGCGGGACACGGCGGGAAAGGCCAGGTCGATCAGGGAAATCAGCAGGGCACAGGCCAGGTCCATGATGAACAGCTTCCGGTGGGGCCGGAAGTAGGAGAGGAAGATTTGCAGGGGGGATTTTCGCTGGAAATCCTGGGTGGTCATAGAGACGTCCTCCGTTGTCAGTACATAATTTTACAGTTTAGGATTATAGCATAACTCTCTGCCGGATGCAAGAAACATCCCCGGACGGAAACCGTCCGGGGATGCCGTTTTGTCTCAGCCGTTTGCAAGGAACTCGCCCTTCATATAGCCGGTGGTGGTCACGCCGCCCACGGCGGTGAAGGTGATCTCGTACCAGTCGTCGGTCCCCGTGGCGCGGACCACCTGGACAGAGCCGCCGTTGGGCACGGTGGCCAGGATGTCGTAGCTGGTGCCGGGGCCGGAGCGGACCCGGACGCCGTTGCCGCCGTTGACCACCACGGCCTTGCCCGCTTTCAAGGTCCCGCCAGAGGTGGTCCCGCCAGAAGTGGTTCCGCCAGAGGTGGTCCCGCCAGAAGTGGTCCCGCCGCCGGACGGGGCGGAGCCGCCGGTGACCCGGACGATGCAGATGGCCCGCTTGGACCCGTCGGTGACCACGACATTGGTGATGCCGGCGGCCACGGGGGTGATTGTGCCGTCGCTGCCCACGGTGGCGATGGAGGGGTTCTCGCTGATCCAGGTATAGGTCCCGGTGCCGCCGGACACCCGCAGCTTATAGGCCCCCTCGGAAACATTGCGGGTAAAGTCCGTACTGTTCAGCGTCAGGCCGCCGGGCAGGGCCGCGGCGGAGGCGTAGCTCATGCCGCCGGAGCTGCCGCCGGGCGTCGTGCCGTCGGAACTGCCGCCGGGTGTCGTGCCGCTTCCCTCGGGCGCGGTGCTGGTGCCCGGAAGTTCCGGAGCGTCCGTGCCGGGTTCTTCCGCGCCGGGATCGCCGGAGGCGTCCGGGCCGTCCGTTTCGCCGGGGTCCACAGCGGGGGTATTGCCGGGCGCGGGGGTGGAAACATCCGGCTGCTGCGGCTCCGTGATGCCGGGCTTGTTGTCCTCCGGGTCCTTGTCCTTGCCGAAGAGCTTGTCCCCGTAGAGAAGGTACACCAGCAGCAGGGCCATCAGTACAATCAAAACCAGCAAAATGGGCGTCACGATGCTGTAGGCGCTCCGCCCGCCGTGGCCTCCATGGCCGCCGGGGCTTCGGACCCCCTCCCGGAGGATGGGGCGGCGTGCAGGCTCCTGCTGCTCGTCCTCCCAGTACTCCTCTTCCTCGCAGAAGGGGCACTCTTTATAGGTGTCGGAATATCTCTCCCCGCAGACGGGGCAGCGCTTCATTGCCATGTCGGTCCTCCCGTATGTGATCTTTATGTGATCTTCATCGTCAAAACCCCGCGGGTTTTGTTATCATCGCATTTTCTATCATATCCATTTTCCAAGCCGCCGTCAAGTGCGAGTTCGTCAAAATTTGTGAACTTTTCAGGTTCTCCTTGCTTTTTCGCCCCGGAACCATATAATGGAACTTGGGGAATCAAATCGAACCGACGGGAGGAACACGGTATGAACGCCATCATCATCGGCATCGCCGGGGGAAGCGGCTCCGGCAAAACCACCCTGGCCCAGCATTTGAAGGATCACTTTGGCGGCAGCGTCACCGTGATTGGGCACGACAGCTACTACAAGCGGCAGGAGGGCAAGACCTACGAGGAGCGGGCCCTCCAGAACTACGACCACCCCGACGCCTTTGAGACGGACCTTCTGATCCGGCACCTCCGGGAGCTGCGGGAGGGCCGCTCCGTCCAGTGCCCGGTATACTCCTATGTGGACCACAACCGGACGGACAAGACGGTGGAGATCTTCCCCACCAAGGTTTTGATTGTGGAGGGCTTTTTGATCCTCCACGAGCCCCTCCTCCGGGAGCTGTTTGATATTAAGATCTTTGTGGAGACCGACGCGGACGAGCGCATCCTCCGCCGCTGCCTGCGGGACGTGGAGGAGCGGGGACGGACCCTGCGGTCCGTGGTGACCCAGTACCTGACCACGGTAAAGCCCATGCATGAGCAGTATGTGGAGCCCTCCCGGAAGTACGCCGATATCATCGTTTTGGAGGGGGGCCATAACCTGGTGGCCCTGGAGATGATCATGCAGCGGATTCAGAACCACATTGATAAAGAGTGAAAGGGGAGCGGCCTACAGCCGCTCCCCTCATAAATATCCATCTATAGCATTGCGCGTCACTGCGCTTTTTTCAGCCTTCGGATTTCCGCAGAATGACTCTTAACAACCGCCTCCAGAACGTCAAGGCGGTCCTCAGTCTGCTCCATAGTCTCCATCGGAACCTGCTTCTCCTGAATCAGCTTAATCTGCTCGGCCAGGAGGTCAAACTTGGGCTCAAAGTATGCCTCCATCAGGGCCATCATCTCGCCCTTGGCATGCCGGAGGTCTTCCTTTGTAGCCATCTCTCTCTTATGTGCCGCTATATCTCCCTTGAGAGTTCCTACATCTCCCTTGAGAGTTCCTACATCTCCCTTGAGAGTTCCTACATCTCCCTTGAGAGTTCCTACATCTCCCTTGAGAGTTCCTACATCTCCCTTGAGAGTTCCTACATCTTCCTTGAGAGCCCCTACATCTCCCTTGAGAGTTCCTACATCTCCCTTGAGAGTTCCTACATCTCCCTTGAGAGTTCCTACATCTCCCTTGAGAGCCCCTACATCTTCCTTGAGAGTTCCTACATCTTCCTTGAGAGTTCCTACATCTTCCTTGAGAGATCCCATATCTTCCTTGAGAGCCCCTACATCTTCCTTCGTAGCGGAACCAGATCGCAGGACCGATATGTCTTCCTGCATTGTATCCATCCGCCGGTTCATTGCCCCAAGTATTTCCAGGATCTTTTCCATATCGCTCATCCTCTTCACCCCGTTCTCAATTATATCATATATTTTTCCCCCGTCAAGAAAAACCCTTCTTTCGGAAGCCTCCCCCTTCCTCCGGGTCCTCCGGCGTCCGTCCGCCGAAGGCGATGGACCCGCCGCCGTACTTCCGCCGGATGCCGTCCATGGCGGCCTCCAGCCGCTCCTGCCGTTCCCGGTCCGGGGCGCTTCCGGCGGTGAAGAGATTCGTCTGCTCATAGGTCTCCTCCTCCGGCGTCAAATGAATCGCCGTCACCGTCAGGGCCCGGACGGGATTGGGGGGCTTCCACAGCTCCTCCGCCAGCTCCAGGGCGGCGGCGGAAATATCCCGAATCAAATGGGTGGGGACCGGGAGCTGCCGCTGGCGGGAGCGGTCGTGAAAGGCCGGGTCCCGGACCGTCACATGAACCCCTCCGGCGTAAAGCCCCGCCCGGCGGAGGCGTCCCGCCACGCTGTCCGACAGCAGGCGGACGCCCGCCGCCACCTGGGCCCGGGTGGTGAGGTTCTTGGGGAAAGTGGTGCCGTTGCCCACGGACTTCACCGCCTCCGGGGTGTGGCGGGAGCGCACCGGCTCCCGGTCCAGCCCGTTGGCGTAGTCGTGGATCTGCCCCCCCAGCTTGCCCATCAGCTCCTCCAGCGTCTCCCGAGGGAACGCCGCCAGCTCTCCGATGGTCCGGACGCCGTACTGCCCCAGCAGCTTCTGCGCCGCACCCCCCACATAGAGCATATCCCCCGCCGGGAGGGGCCAGACAAGCTCCCGCCAGTTCTCCCGGCAAATCACGGTGGTGGCGTCGGGCTTTTTGTAGTCGCTGCCCAGCTTGGCGAAGACCTTGTTGAAGGAGACCCCCACGGAGAGGGTCAGACCCAGCTCCTTTTTCACCCTCCGCCGGAGGGTATCCGCCAGGGCCGCCCCATCCATGCCGAAGAGGTGGAGGGTGTTTGTCACGTCCAGCCAGCTCTCGTCGATGCCGAAGGGCTCCACCAGGTCGGTGTACTCGTCGTAGATGGCGTTGACCTTCCGGGAGTACTCCCGGTAAAGCCGGTGGTGGGGCGGCAGGAGGATCAGCTCCGGGCACTTCTTCCTGGCCTGCCAGATGGTTTCCGCCGTCCGGACGCCGAAGCCCTTGGCGGGGTCATTCTTCGCCAGGATGATGCCGTGACGGGAAGAGGGGTCCCCGCAGACGGCCACGGGGAGCTTTTTCAGTTCCGGGTGGTCCAGCAGCTCCACGGAGGCGTAGAAGCTGTTCAGGTCACAGTGGAGAATGACACGGTTCATGGGCGTCCTCCTCTCCGTTTGATGCCTTTATGATAGCACATCCGTTCCAATATGAAAAGAGCAAAATTAGGGCTTGCATTTTCCGGCGGACTATCGTATACTAGGCCCAGGAAACAGAACTGAATACTTTGTCTTCAGGGCGGGGCGCAATTCCCCACTGGCGGTACAGTCCGCGACCGGAGGCCGTTTTCTATAGAGCACGGCCCCCGCTGACCCGGTGAAACTCCGGGACCAACAGTCACAGTCTGGATGGAAGAAGATGAGTGCGGCTTGAGCCGCGCCTTTCGGCGCGCTTCTTTGCTGCTTGTTCACCTTGGAGAAGCCAAAGCATCCAGGGTGTTTTCAAGTATGTAAAGGAGTGTTTTCTTATGTCCAACTACGAGTCCAATGTCACCACCGCCCCCGCCGACGAGTACGCCGCCGGAGCCGCCGCCGAGCTCCGGATGCACCGGGAATCCCAAAGCGCCGTCAAGACCGTCACCTCCCTGGCCATGCTGACGGCCCTAACCTATGTGGCCATGCTCCTCAGCAAGATGCTGCCCCAGATCTCCGGCTTCCTCCAGATGGATGTGAAGGACACCGTGGTCTGCATCGGCGGCTTCCTCTTCGGGCCCCTCTCCGCCGCCATCATCTCCATTGTGGTGGCCCTGGTGGAGATGTTCACTGTCAGCGACACCGGCCCCATCGGCCTTGTCATGAACGTATTGGCCACCTGCGCCTTCTGCTGCACCGCCTCCTTTGTCTACAAGAAAATGCGTACCCGGAAGGGCGCGGTCCTGGGCCTGGCCCTGGGCACCGTGGTGCTGACGGTGGTCATGATCCTCTGGAACTACCTGATCACCCCCCTCTACATGGGCATTCCCCGGGAAACCGTCGCCTCCATGCTGCCCACCGTGTTCCTCCCCTTTAACCTGGTGAAGGGCGGGCTGAACATGGCCTTGATCCTGCTCCTCTACAAGCCCGTGGTCACCGCCCTGCGGAAGGCACGGCTGGCCCCCGAGCGGGAGAGCGTCCAGAGCGGCGACCGCTTCGACGCGGGCTTCCTGCTGTTCTCCCTGGCTCTGCTGGCGACCTTCGTCCTGCTGGTGCTGGTGCTGGCGGGAAAAATCTGAATCGGGAACCCCTCGCAGCCGCAAATTTTGGGGCGGAGCCTGACGGCTCCGTCCCGTTTTTCCCCCGATCCCCCGTTCATTGGGTAGATTTCCAAAAATTTCCGGGCCTTGTGACAAAAACAACTTGCATTTTTTGGAAATCTTTGTTATCATGGTAAACTTAAGCAGAAGGGAGGCGCATCGTCTTGGTCATACATGAATCCGCGGAGGATTACCTGGAGTCCATCTTGATCATCCAGGAGCAGTCCGGCCAGGTCCGGTCCATCGACGTGGTGAACAAGCTGGGGTATTCCAAGCCCAGCGTCAGCATCGCCATGAAAAAGCTGCGGGAGAGCGGCTATATCGTCATGGCCGGAGACGGGAACATCACCCTGACCGCCACCGGCATGGAAATCGCCAGCCGCATCTACCGCCGCCACAAGACCATCACCCGGCTCTTCGAGCTGATGGGCGTCTCCCCGGAACAGGCCGCGGCGGACGCCTGCAAGGTGGAGCACGATCTCAGCGAAGAGACCTTCGCGCGCATCTGCGCCTATGTAGAGGCCCCGCCCCAGTGACGGCGGTCCCAGGAAAAGCCCCCGGACGGGCAGGAAGTTTCCGGCGTTTTGTCTAAAAAGAGGCGGGGAAGTTCTCTGTTTGGGGGCTTGCATTTTTGCGGGCTCTTCGGTACAATAAACGTAATAAAGCAAGGATAGATGGCTGCAACGGAGTGCCGCGCGCACGGGCCCGCACCTGTCTTTCCATGCGGGCCGACAGGTGTTTCAAGTCCGAGTGGATTTGGGGCGCCTTTCTTTTTTTACCCGAAATTCAATTCAAGGAGGACTTTTCTTATGATCCTACTGGCAAACGGCAAGCTCATCACCCGGGACCCCAGCGGCACCGGCTACCTGCCCGACGGCGGCGTGGTCACCGACGGCGGGAAAATTGTCGAGGTGGGCGAAACCGCCGCCCTGAAGGCGAAATATCCCCAGGCGGAATTCGTGGACGCCAAGGGCGGGGTCATCATGCCCGGCCTCATCAACGCCCACACCCACATCTATTCCGCCCTGGCCCGGGGCCTCAGCATCAACGGCTACGCCCCCACCAACTTCTACGAGGTGCTGGACGGCCAGTGGTGGTACATCGACCGCCACCTGGACCTGGCGGCTACGAAGGCCAGCGCCCAGGCTCTGGTGATCGACTCCATCAAGCAGGGCGTCACCACCATCTTCGACCACCACGCCTCCTTCTGCGAGATCCCCGGCTCCCTCATGGAAATCGCCAAGGTCACGGAGTCCATGGGTATGCGGGCCTGCCTGTGCTATGAGGTCAGCGACCGGGACGGCGAGGAAAAATCCCTCCAGTCCGTCCAGGAGAACAAGGACTTCATCGACTACTGCGAGAGCCGCCCCTCCGACATGCTGAAGGCCATGTTCGGCGGACACGCCCTGTTTACGATTTCCGACAAGACCTTCGACCGGATGGCCGCCGCCAACGGGGGCCGGGTGGGCTACCACATCCATGTCTCCGAGGGCATGAACGACGTGTATGACTCCCTCCAGAACTACGGACGCCGCCCGGTCCAGCGCCTCCAGGACCACGGCATCCTGGGCCCCAAGACCATCCTGGGCCACTGCATCCATGTGAACACGGCGGAAATGGACATCATCAAAGAAACGGACACCATGTGCGTCAACAACCCGGAAAGCAACATGGGCAACGCCGTGGGCTGCTCCCCGGTGCTCCAGCTCTACAAAAAGGGCATCCTGGTGGGCCTGGGCACCGACGCCTATACCAACGACATGCTGGAGAGCATTAAGGCAGCCCTGACGATTCAGCGGCACAACGCCTGCCTCCCCGGCGTGGGCTGGTGCGAGGTGACGGATATGCTCTTCAAAAACAACGCCAAGATGGCCCAGCGGGCCGGATTCCCGGAGACGGGCGTGCTGAAAGCCGGGGCGGCGGCGGACGTGATCGTCATGGACTACAAGCCCTTCACGCCGTTTTCCGACGCGAACATTGACGGGCACATGCTCTTCGGCATGACGGGCCGCCAGTGCCAGACGACCATGATCAACGGCAAAATCCTGATGAAAGACCGCCAGCTGACGGAAATCGACGAGGAGGCCGTCAACGCCGAAATTCTCCAGGTTTCCAAGAAGCTCTGGGGCCAGCTCAATCACTGCGAGTATTGAAGCACCACTATGTTAAGGTTCACCGTTGGTTTTCTATTTGGATTTGTCCGTAATCTCCTGAAACATCCCAAACAGCTGCCTGTAAGGGAGGAATTTCTATGGATATACCGGAACAGCAGCGAAAGTTTGCCCATTATTTAAGCACACACTATTCCTCCGCATATTCAGACCATATAGCCAGCGAAGTCTTCTATGTTTACCGCCACAATATTGGAATTCCGTTCCAAGAAATATTTTCAAACGAACGGACAATGGAAGCCGCCAGAAAATTGCTCATTGCCTATTTTGAGAATATGGAACGTCCCAGGAAAGACCCCAAAGGCCACGCCTCTGTCCATTACAGCTATTGGCTAAAATTCAAGGAATTTTTAGATTCCACCGGAAAAACACTTTGATTGAACGCTTAAAATTTATTCTATGGAGGTATCACAATGTCCGAACTCATGACCCCCATCCCGTTCCGGGAACTCATGACCTGGGTAACCGCCGAGTATCAAAAGGACGGCACCGTCTTCGGCGTCCACAAGCCCTATAAGGCGGGCGTCAAGACCCTGCCCATCTTCGGCGAGAAAATCGAGACCCCCTTCGGCCCCGCCGCCGGCCCCAATACCCAATTGGCCCAGAACATCATCGCCGGCTACTTCGCCGGAGCCCGGTTCTTCGAGCTGAAAACCGTCCAGAAGATGGACGGCACGGATTTGGCCGCCTGCATCAGCCGGCCCTGCATTTTGGCGGAGGACGAGTGCTACAACTGCGAGTGGTCCACGGAGCTGTACGTCCAGCAGGCCTTTGAGGAGTATGTAAAAGCCTGGTGCGCCTGTAAAATCATGGCCAAGGTCTACGGCCTGGGCGATCCTGACGCCTTTGTCTTCAACATGTCCGTGGGCTACGACCTGGAGGGCATCCAGGGGCCCAAGGTGGACAAATTCCTCACCGAGATGGTGGACGCCTCCAAGACCCCCATCTTCCAGGAGTGCATCCGGGTCCTCAAGGAGTTCTTCCCCGCCGAAAGCGCCTTCATCGACGCCATCACGCCCCATGTCTCCGGCAGCGTCACCCTCTCCACCCTCCACGGCTGCCCGCCGGACGAGATTGAACGCATCGCCAGCTACCTGATTGAGAAGAAACACCTCCACACCTTCGTCAAGTGCAACCCCACCATTCTGAGCTACGAGACCGCCCGGTCCATCCTGGACGGCATGGGCTACGACTACATCGCCTTCGACGACCACCACTTTAACGAGGACCTCCAGTACGCGGACGCGGTGCCCATGTTCCGCCGCCTCCAGGCCCTGGCGGACAAGACCGGCGTGGAGTTCGGCCTCAAGCTCTCCAACACCTTCCCCGTGGACGTGAAGGGCGGAGAACTGCCCAGCGAGGAAATGTACATGGCGGGCAAGTCCCTCTTCCCCTTGACCACCACCATGGCGGCCCGGATTTCCAAGGAGTTCGGCGGCCGCATGCGCATCAGCTACGCCGGAGGCGCCGACGCGCTGAACATCGACAAGCTCTTTGCCCTGGGCATCTGGCCCATCACCATGGCCACCACGGAGCTCAAGCCCGGCGGCTACCAGCGCTTCGTCCAGATCGGCGACAAGCTGGACGCCCTGGAGTTCCAGCCCTTCACCGGCGTGGACGTGGCGGGCATCGAGGCCCTGGCCCTGGCGGCCCGGTCCGATAAGTACCACGTCAAGGCCGTGAAGCCCCTTCCCAGCCGTAAGCTCAGCGAGAAGGTGCCCCTGCTGGACTGCTTCACCGCTCCCTGCAAGGGCGGCTGCCCCATCGGCCAGGACATTCCCGAGTACATTGAGCTGTGCCGGAAGGGCGAGTACGCCTCCGCCCTGCGGCTCATCTGCGAGAAGAACCCCCTGCCCTTCATCACGGGCACCATCTGCGCCCACCGCTGCCAGACCAAGTGCACCCGGACCTATTACGATGATTCCGTCCAGATCCGGGCCACCAAGCTGGTGGCCGCGGAGCGGGGCTATGACGAATATCTGTCCAAGGTGAAGGCCCCCGCCCCCGCCAACAGCGGCAAGAAGGTGGCCGTCATCGGCGGCGGCCCCACCGGCATGGCGGCGGCTTACTTCGTGGGCCGGGCGGGCATCCCCGTCACCATCTTTGAAAAAGCCGATAAGCTGGGCGGCATTGTCCGCCAGGTCATCCCCGGCTTCCGCATTTCCGACGAGGCCATCGACAAGGACGCGGCCCTGGTCGCCAAGATGGGCGCGGAGATCAAGCTGAACACCCCCGCCCCCTCGGTTGCCGAGCTGAAAGCGCAGGGGTACACCCATATCTTCTTCGCCGTGGGCGCGTGGAAGGCCGGGCGGCTGGACATCCCCGGCAACGTGGTGCCCGTCATCGGCTGGCTGAAGGATTTGAAGGCCGGAAAAGACGTATCCCTGGGCCATGTTGCGGTGGTCGGCGGCGGCAACACCGCCATGGACGCCGCCCGGGCGGCCCTCCGGGCCGGGGCGAAGTCCTCCACCCTGGTGTACCGCCGGACCAAGAAGTACATGCCCGCCGACGCGGAGGAGCTGGAGCTGGCCGTTGCCGACGGCGTGAGCTTCCTGGAGCTGGTGGCCCCCGTGGAGCAGAAGGACGGCAAGCTCCGCTGCGAGAAAATGAAGCTGGGCGAGCCCGACGAGAAGGGCCGCCGGAAGCCGGAGCCCACCGGGGAATTTGTGGAAATCGAGTGCGACACCGTCATCTCCGCCGTAGGCGAGAAGGTGGAAAGCGAGCTCTTCACCGCCAGCGGCGTGGAGGTGGACGCCAAGGGTCTGCCGGACTTCCGCACCAACGTAGAGGGCGTCTACGCCGGCGGCGACGCCATGCGGGGCCCCGCCACGGTGGTGGAGGGCATCGCCGACGCCCAGTGGTTCGCAAACGCCGTCATTGGGGAGGCCCACAAGTTTGAGATTCCCGCCAAGGCCGTGGCCTCCCGGGCGGACGCCATTGCCAAGAAGGGCATTCTCTGCGAGTCCGCCAAGTGCGAGGGCGGCCGCTGCCTGACCTGCAACGTGGTGTGCCAGGTCTGCGCCGACGTGTGCCCCAACCGGGCCAACGTGGTGGTGGAGCTGCCCGACGGACGGCATGAGATTCTCCATGTGGACCGGATGTGCAACGAGTGCGGCAACTGCGCCATCTTCTGCCCCTACGACTCCGCCCCCTACCGGGATAAGTTCACCCTGTTCAAGACCCGGGAGGGCTTTGACGAGAGCGTGAACAACCAGGGCTTCCTGCCCCTGGGCGGGAGCAAGGTCCTGGTCCGGCTGGACGGGAAGGTCTTCGAGGCGGATTTGAGCGGCAAGAACGAGCTGCCCGCGGACATCGAGGTATTCATCCTCACGGTGCTGAACAAGTACACGTATCTGCTGTAAGCGTAATCTCAAACGGAGGCCGGGAAAAGTCCCGGCCTCCGCCTTTTTCCGTCTTTTTTGTCTTCTGGAAATATGACTGGAATTTACAGCCCGTCCGTGGTATACTGTATTCTGCATGAAAAAATCCCCAAGTTAGGAGTGTGAATCCCTTGACCCTGTTTTCCTCCGTCCTCCTGGGCGTCATCCAGGGGGTGACCGAGTTCCTGCCGGTGTCCAGCTCCGGCCATCTGGCCATTGCGGAGCACCTGCTGAACGTCTCCGGCGCGTCGTCGGTGCCGCCTTTTTTTGACGTGCTGCTCCACCTGGGCACCCTGTTCGCCGTATTCGCCGCTTATTGGGAGGACATCCGGGACATGATTCTGGAGTTCTTCTATGGCGTGAGCGATTTGGTTCACAGGACCACCCCCAGCCGCGTCCCCCCCGCCCGGCGGATGATTCTGCTGATCATCGCGGGCACCCTGCCTCTCTTCGCCGTGCTGCCTATCAAGGACACCATCGAATCCCTGGGGGACAACATGTACTTCGTGGCCTTCGCGCTGCTGGCCACCGGCTGCCTCCTCTTTGCCAGCGACCGCGTGCGCCGGGGGCGGAAGACGGAGAAATCCGCGACAATGCTGGACGCCCTGCTGGTGGGCGTGGGGCAGGCTGTGGCCACCTGCCCGGGGATCTCCCGGTCCGGCACCACCATCACCGCCGGGTGCTTCGTGGGCTTTGATCGGAAATTTGCCGTCCGCTACTCCTTCCTCATGTCCATCCCCGCCATTCTGGGGGCCAACATCCTAAGCCTCAAGGACGCGCTGGAGGGCGAGATCCTCTGGGCGGAGGTGCCGGTTTATCTTGTGGGCGTGGCGGTCTCCGCCGTGGTGGGCTACGCCTGCATCCGCCTAATCAAGCTGGTGGCGGACAAGGGGAAGTTCGGCTTCTTCGCCTATTACTGCTGGCTGGCGGGCATTGTCACCCTGGCCTTGATCTTCACACAGAAGTGACCAATTTCGGACTCTTGGAGGTACATAACCGTGGCTTCCTCTTCACAAAAGAAACCCGCCGCCAAAAAAACCGGCGGCAGATCCACCAAAAAGCCCCCGCAGAAGCAGCCCATCCGCCGGGAGGTTACCGGCGGCGTGCTGCTGGTGCTGGCCCTGTGCGTCTTTGTGGGCTACTTCGGCGTCAACGCCCTGTTTCTGGACTTTTTCGCCAAGCTCTTAAAGGGCCTCTTCGGCTACGGCTACTGGCTGGCGGGTCCCGCCCTGGTGCTGGCGGGGCTGATCCTGATTTTCCACCGGGGCCGCCCCGTCCAGCTGCGGACCACCTGCGCCCTGCTGCTGCCGCCGCTGTTCGGCTGCCTGACCCATCTGGTTTTCTGCAAGAAGGTCTATGAGCCCTCCTTCTTCAAGATGCTGGGGGCCATCTGGGCCGACGGCGTGGCCCTGGAGTCCGGCGGAGCCGTCTCCGGCGTGCTGGCCAACGGGTCCGCCGCCGTGTTTTCCTCCCTGGCCTCGGTGATTTTATTTACCGTTCTGTTCGTGGCCCTGCTCTTTGTGTCCCTGCGGCTGACCCTGGCGGCTTTCGCCGGCTGGCGGAATAACCGCCTGCCCTATGAGGAGCCGCCCGAGCCCGCCATCCGCCTGACCCCTGTGGACCCGCCCAAGCGCCGGGCCGCCGCCGGGCCTAAGCCCCAGATCGACATCCCCCTGGACGGCGAGGAGCGGCCCGCGAGGCCGGAGAAATCCGGGAAATTCACCGGCTTCTTCCGCCACAAGGCCGACGCCCAGCCCACGCCAGACCAGGTGCTTCAAGCGGCCCCCGCCCCAAAGCCGGAGCCCGTTCCCGAGCCCGAGCCGGAGCGCCCCCGGGCGGCCATCCCCGTGCCGCCTCCCGCGCCGGTGCCGGAGCCGGTTCCCTCCGCCGCCTCCATCCCGGTGACGCCGGAACCCTTGGCGCCCGCCCCGGAACCGGCCCGTCCGGAGCCGGTCCCTCCGGAGCCCGCCCCCGTCCAGCCGGAGAAGACCCTGCCCACGGCGGAGGCTTTCACCCGCAGCGGCAAGGCCGAGACGGCCAAGGAGGTGGCGGCTCAGACCGCCGCCGTGGCCGCGGAAATCGAGGAGAAGCTGGCGTCGGAGGAAGGGGAATACCCCTATCCGCCGGTGGATCTGCTGCACGCGAACCAGGGGGAAAACCATGTGGAGGCCGGGGCGGAGCTGCGGAACAACTCCCGCCGCCTGGCGGAGACCCTGACCAGCTTCGGCGTGGACGCCGCCCCCGGCGACGTGATCCACGGCCCCTCCGTCACCCGCTACGAGTTCATCCTGGAGCAGGGGGTCAAGCTCTCCAAAATCACCAACCTGGCGGACGACATCGCCCTGGCCCTGGGGGCCACCGGCGTGCGCATCGCCCCCATTCCCGATAAAATTTCCGTGGTGGGCATCGAGGTGCCCAACAAGCAGGTGACTCCGGTGCTCATCCGGGACGTGATTGAGTCCCGGGACTTCGCCGCCCACAAGTCCAACGTGGCCTTCGCCCTGGGCCGGGACATCGGCGGGCGGAACGTCATCGGGGACATCGGCACCCTGCCCCACGTACTCATCGCGGGCACCACCGGCTCCGGCAAATCCGTGTGCACCAACTCCTTGATCATCAGCCTCCTCTACAAGTCCACACCGGAGGACGTGCGCTTTATCATGGTGGACCCCAAGATGGTGGAGCTGGCCCCCTACAACGGCATCCCCCATCTGCTGATCCCCGTGGTGACGGACCCGAAGAAGGCCGCCGGAGCCCTCCAGTGGGCGGTGTTCGAGATGATGAAGCGCTACAAGACCTTCTCCGAGCACGGGGTCAAGAAGCTGGAGGAATTCAACCAGCTTGCCAGAACGAAGGAGGGCATAGAGCCCCTGCCCAGCGTGGTGGTGGTCATCGACGAGCTGGCGGATTTGATGCTGGTGGCCGCCAAGGAGGTGGAGGAATCCATCTGCCGGGTGGCCCAGATGGGCCGCGCCGCCGGGATGCACCTGGTCATCGCCACCCAGCGGCCCTCTGCCGACGTGATCACCGGCCTCATGAAGGCCAACATCCCAAGCCGCATCGCCTTCGCCGTGGCCTCCTCCATGGAGTCCCGGATCATCCTGGACAACGGCGGCGCGGAAAAATTAGTGGGCCGGGGCGACATGCTCTACGCCCCCCTGGGGGCCGGGAAGCCCACCCGGGTCCAGGGCTGCTTCATCACCCCGGAGGAGATCGAACGGGTGGTGTCCTTCGTCAAGCAGACCGGCGAGGCCCAGTACGACGACGACGTGATTGCCAAAATCGAGGAATCCGTCCAGGAGAAGGGCGCTAAAGCCGGAAAGCCCTCCGCCGAGCCCCAGGAGAGCGAGGAGGACGAGCTCCTCCCCGCCGCCGTGGAGGTCATTCTGGAGACGGGGCAGGCGTCCACGTCCATGCTCCAGCGGCGCTTGAAGCTGGGCTACTCCCGGGCCGCGCGCCTGGTGGACCAGCTGGAGGAGCGGGGGTATGTAGGGCCCTTCGAGGGGTCCAAGCCCCGGCAGCTCCTCATCACCAAGGAGAAATGGCAGGAGATGAAGATGGGCGGAAACCCGCCGGAGTCCTCCGCGGAAGAGGGCGAATAAAGGGCAAGCGCCGGAGAAGAATGACTTCTCCGGCGCTTGTTCGCATTTCCGCCGCGTCCGTGGCGTCCATGAGGTCCCTTCTCCGGGCCGGACGGTCTTTCCCCTCAGGAAAAAGTAAGCTCCGCCTCCGTAAACAGCTCCGCCATCCGCTCCGCCGCGGCGGGGCAGCTTTTCAGCTCCGGGTCCCGCTCCAGCAGCGCGTCCGCCGCCGCCTGGGCCTCCCGCAGGAGCTGGGCGTCACAGCCAATGTCCGCCACCCGCAGCCCCGGCAGACCGTGCTGCCGCTGGCCGAAGAAGTCCCCGGGCCCCCGGAGGCGCAGGTCCTCCTCGGCGATTTTGAAGCCGTCGGCGGTCTTCACC
Organism: uncultured Oscillibacter sp.; assembly: GCF_950073225.1. Taxonomy (NCBI): domain Bacteria; kingdom Bacillati; phylum Bacillota; class Clostridia; order Eubacteriales; family Oscillospiraceae; genus Oscillibacter; species uncultured Oscillibacter sp. The sequence goes on along the minus strand of NZ_CATMPS010000009.1, from coordinate 24,394 downwards.
ATAACCTTCAGCCGCCGGCGGGTCTCCTCGTTTTGGTTGTCGGAGACGAGGACGCAATAGGACTGCCACTCTCCCCGGCCCACCCGGCCCCGGAGCTGGTGAAGCTGGCTGAGGCCAAAGCGCTCCGCGTTCTCCACCACCATGACGGCGGCGTTCGGCACGTCCACCCCCACCTCGATAACGGTGGTGGACACCAGGATGTCCGTCTCCCGGGCGGCGAAGGCGGCCATCACCGCATCCTTCTCCTTGGGCTTCATCTTCCCGTGGACATAGGCCACCCGGAGGTCCGGGAAGACCTCCTTCTGGAGCTTGGCGGCGTACTCCGTCACGGCCTTCCGGTCGTCTCCGCCCTCCTCGCTCTCGGATACCTGGGGGCAGACAATGTAGGCTTGCCGCCCCTCCCCCACCAGTTTGCGCAGGAACTGATAAATCCGGGGATGGTAGCGGCTGTCCACAAAGGAGGTCTGGACGGGCCGCCGCCCCGGGGGAAGCTGGTCGATGACGGACACGTCCAAATCCCCGTAGAGGATCAGGGCCAGGGTCCGGGGGATGGGCGTGGCGGACATGACCAGGGTGTGGGGGTGGTCCCCCTTCCCCGCCAGGGCCGCCCGCTGCCCAACGCCGAAGCGGTGCTGCTCGTCCGTCACCACCAGCCCCAATCGCCGGTATTCCACCCCCCCGGTGATGAGGGCGTGGGTGCCCACCACAAAGTCGATCTCCCCCGCGGCCAGGCCCGCGGCCAGGGCCTTTTTCTCTTTCGCGGTATGGGACCCCGTGAGCAGGGCGCAGCGGACCCCCAAAGGCTCCATCAGGGGGGCCAGGCCCTCGTAATGCTGCCGGGCCAGAATCTCCGTGGGGGCCATCAGCGCCGCCTGGCGGCCGTTTTTCACCGCGAAGTACACGCAGGCGGCGGCCACCATGGTCTTGCCGCTGCCCACGTCCCCCTGGCAGAGGCGGTTCATGGGCCTGCCGGAGGCCATGTCCCCCAGGGCCTCCTCCACGCAGCGGCCCTGGGCCTCCGTCAGGGTGAAGGAGAGCGCCCTGTAAAACGGCCCCATGTCCACGGGGCGGAAGGGCTCCACCTTCACGGTCTCCCGCCGCTGCCGCAGCCGCCGGAGGCCCAGGGTGAAGAGGAACAGCTCCTCAAAGGCCAGCCGCCGCCGGGCCAGCTCCAGGGCTTGACCGCCGGCGGGGAAGTGGATGTTCTCATAGGCGTAGCCCACCCGGCAGAGCTGGTGCTCCCGCCGGACCTGGTCCGGCAGGATGTCAGGCAGAATATCCCCGCAGGCGTCCAGCCCCTGGCGGATGGACCGGGAGAGGATCATCTGGCTGACCCCGGCGGTGAGGGGGTAGACGGGGACAATGCGGCCCGTGGCCTCCCGCCGTCCCTCCGGCTCCACCACGGGATTCGCCATCCGGCGGCGGAGCAGGCTCCCCTCCGCCCTGCCATAGAAGATGTAGGTCTCCCCCGCCTGGAGGCTGTTTTTCAGCCAGGACTGGTTGAAGAAGGTCACATCCAGGGCCCCCGTCTCGTCCACCGTCCGGACCTTCACCAGGTCCAAGCCCTTGCGAATGTGGGACACCGTGGGGGGCGCGGCGACCATGGCGGCGACGCAGGCGGGTTCGCCGGGGACCAGGTCCGCGACGCGGCGGGTTTCGGTCCGGTCCTCATACCGCCGGGGGAACCAGGAAATCAGGTCCCGGAGGGTGTGAATGCCCAGCTTTCCAAGGGCCTTGGCCCGCTGCTCGCCGATGCCCTTGATATAGCGCACGTCCGTTTTCAAATCCGCCATGGGGCCGCCTCCTCTCCAGCTGGAATTGCCTCCTCATTATACCCTGGGGCAGGGGGAAAAACAAGGGACTTCCGGGTGTTCCCGAAAGTCCCCGCGGGCTCAGCCCGCCAGCTTTGTGTTCACGTATTCCAGGAAGCGGAACTTCATGCCGTCCTCCTCCATGGGCTCCCCTTCGGAGGCCACCTCCCAATTGGGCAGCTTGTCCAGGTTGGGGAAAAACGTATCCGATTCCTGCACCCGGGTCTCCACCCGCGTGAGGTACACCCGGCGGCACCGGGAGAGCAGGGCGGCGTAAATGCTGCCCCCGCCGATGATCCACAGGTTCTCCGCCTCCGGGCCCCCGGCCAGTGCCAGGGCCTTCTCCGGAGAAGGAACTCCCTCCGTCCCCTCCGGCAGGGCGGCAAGGTTCCGCGTGACGATGATATTCCGCCGCTGGGGCAGGGGAGCCCCTCCCGTGAAGAACTCCAGCCTCTCCGGACCCATAATGACGGTGCCGTTCCGGGTCAGGGAGTGGAAATGCTCCAAATCCGTGGGCAGTGAAAAGAGCAGCCCGCCGTTTCGGCCGAAAGCCCAGCGCTGGTCCGCAACTACATAAGCGTTCATACATTCACCTCATACCGTGTCGGGAATCCGGTCTTCGAAAGGACACCCCTTGTCCTTCATTATATGCTTGAATATCTTACACATAACTATAGCAAATTTCAAGAACTCCGTGTGCCCAAATTTTTCGTTTCCAGAGCCCGTGTTTTTGCCGCTTCCGCCAAAGATGGGGAAAATCTTTTTCCAGGTTTGTTGGATATTCGGGTTGCGGCAGGGCAAAAAGTGCGCTAGGATAGAGGTCGCAAACCGGGAAAGGGGGGACGGCGCCGTGTTCATTGGAGAAACCGCCAGCAAACGGGGTTACCTCAACGAGGACTTCCGCCTCTTCCATCTGAAGGACAGCCGGGCCCAGAAGGTGGACTATCACTATCACGAATTCGACAAGCTCATCCTCCTCCTGGGGGGAAAAGCGGCCTATCTGGTGGAGGGCGTCACCTACTTCCTCCAGCCCTGGGACATCCTGCTGGTCCAGCACAATCTGATTCACAGGCCCGTCATCGACCCCTCGGAGCCCTATGAGCGGGTGGTCATCTGGCTGGGCCGGGACTGGCTGGCCGCCCGGAGCGACCCCGGCGAGGCCCTGGACGCCTGCTTTGACGCCGCCCGCCGCCGGGGCTTCCACCTGCTGCGGACGGACGCGGAGCGCCGCCTCCAGTACATGGGGGCCGTCCAGCGGCTGGAGGAGGCCCTCCACTCCGCGGAGTTCGGCGCGGGGCGCATGGCGGACACCCTCTGCCAGCAGCTTTTGATAGGCGTGAACCGGGACATCCTCCGGGACCGCACCGCCCAGGAGGAGACGGACAGCTACCGGGTAGACCCCAAGATCGAGGAGATCCTGCGCTACATCACCGCCAATCTGGACGCCGATCTGACCGTCAGCGCCCTGGCGGGGCGCTTCTACCTGAGCCGCTACTACCTGATGCACCGCTTTAAGGCCGTCACCGGCTACACCATCCACCAATACATCAGCCAGAAGCGGCTCCTCCGGGCGGGAGAGCTGATCCGGGCCGGGGTGCCGGTGATGAAGGCGGCGGAGCAGGTGGGCTTTTCCGAGTACTCCACCTTCCTCCGGGCCTTTCGAAACACCTTCCACATGAATCCCAGAGAATTTCGATAGATATAGATAAGGAGCTTCCATGGAACTCAAACCTATTCAAATCGACTTTACCAACCGGGACCTCCGGCGGCTCATCGTCCCCCTGGTCATTGAGCAGCTGCTGGCCATCACCGTGGGCCTGCTGGACTCCGTCATGGTCTCCCAGGTGGGCGAGGCGGCCATATCCGCCGTGTCCCTGGTGGACACGGTGAACGTGCTGCTGGTAGGGGCCTTCGCCGCCCTGGCCACCGGCGGCGCGGCCATCGCCGGGCAGTTCCTGGGCCGCCGGGAGCGGGACAAGGCCGGCCACGCCGGAGAGCAGCTGCTGCTCTTCATGATGGAGGCTTCCCTGCTCATCATGGCCCTCTTCTACCTGGGAAAGGGCTTTGTGCTGAACGTGGTCTTCGGACAGGTGGAGCCGGACGTGGCGGCCTACGCCAACACCTATTATCTCATTGTGGAGTCCTCCACCCCCTTCCTGGCGGTCTACAGCGCCGGGGCGGCCCTCTTCCGGGTCATGGGGAACGCGAAAATTTCCATGTGGGTCTCCCTGGTGATGAACGTCATCAACGCCGGGGGGAACGCCCTTTTGATCTTCGGCCTCCGCATGGGGGTGGAGGGCGTGGCGATTCCCACGGTGGTTTCCCGGGTTTTCGCGGCGGCAGCCATGCTGGTTTTGCTCCGGCGGCCGGGCCTGGCCCTTCAGGTGGAGCGGCTGAGCCTCCGGCACGACCGCCGCATCATGCGGAACATCCTCCGCTTCGGCGTGACCAACGGCCTGGAGAGCAGCATGTTCCAGCTGGGAAAGATCCTGCTCCTCTCCACCGTCTCCGTCCTGGGCACCGCCTCCGTGGCGGCCAACGCCATCGGCAACTCCCTGGCCACCTTCCAGTGCGTGGCGGGGAACGCCATGGGCCTTGCCATCGTGACGGTGGTGTCCCAGTGCGTGGGGGCCGGGGACTACGGCAAGGCCCGGACCTACACAAAAAAGCTGATTAAGGCGGCCTATGCCGCCATGGACCTTTGCATCCTGCTGGTGTACCTGTCCATGCCTCTGGTCCTCCGGCTGTACAACGTCTCGCCGGAGGCGGAGGGCTATGCCCGGCAGATCGTCTGGCTCCACGGCTTCATGGGCATGCTGTTCTGGCCGCTGTCCTTCACCCTGCCCCAGGCCCTCCGGGCCGCGGGGGACACCCGGTTCACCATGGTGGTCTCCTCCGTCTCCATGTGGACCATGCGGGTGGGCTTCGGCGTGCTGCTGGGGCGGGTTTTAGGCTTCGGCGTCCTGGGCATCTGGATAGCCATGTTCGCGGACTGGCTCCTGCGCATCGCCTTCTTTCTCCCCCGCTTCCGGGGGCACAAGTGGGAGACCATGGCGCTGTAGCGCGGCAAAAAAACCGGACGGGAATTCCCGTCCGGTTTTTTATGGCTTTTTCTTCCCCACGAAGGACTCCCGGTATTTTTTCGGGGGCATTCCCACATGCTTGGAGAATTGGAGGTTGAAATAGTTCTGGGTCTCAAAGCCCACCTGCTCCGCAATTTTCGCCATGGGCAGGTCCGTGGCGATCAGCAGGTTCTGGGCCTCGCCGATCCGGCGGCGGAGGAGGTACTGGGTGGGGGAGTAGCCGCTGGTCTCCTTGAAGACGTGGGAGAGGTAGTAGGGGCTGACGTGGAGGGCCTTTCCCATGTCCTGGAGGGTCAGGGGCTCGCTGAAGTGCCCGTCGATGAACGCCTGGACCTGCCTGCCCAGGTTCTTGGGCTCCGGGTCCTCCCGGACCCGGGCGTCCCCGGTGAGCTGGAGGATGCGCCCCAGAAGGGCCAGGGTCAGGTGGTGGCACAGGGCCTCGCAGCCCGGGCGGTCCTCCAGCAGGTAGCGGTACATCATATCCATCAAAAGCACCAGGTCCTCCGCCTCCTCCCCCGCGTGGAAGAGGGCCGGGGCCCCGTCGGCCACAAGGGCGTTCTCCCGCAGCCCCGGCAGCCGCAGCCCGGAGATGCCCGCGCAGTAAGCGGAGATGGCGTTTTCCGGGCTGGAAAACTCGTCGTGGACCACGCCGCTGTTGTAAAGGAGCAGGTCCCCGGCCTTCACCTCATAAAAGGCCTCCCCCACCAGGAAGCGCCCCTCTCCCCCGCAGATCAGCAAAATCTCCGCCAGGTCCTGGTGGGCGTGGAGGATGCTGTGGTAGGCCCGGTCCGAGGGCAGGGTCCGGCTGACGTAGGCCAGCCGGGGCATGGTTTCCGGCGTGAAAAAGGGGCGCGCCTCCCGTTTCACAAAGCACAAAATCCGTTCGTCTGCCGCAGGGTCCTCCTTCCCTCCCCCACGGGAGCGCAAGATGTTATAAAACCGGCTGCCCCGCCCCGCCCGGGCCAGGGCCTTCCCCGGGAAATCCCGGCAAGATATTGAATGTCTTTCCCTCCGGGCCGTGGTATCATGCAATCAACCTCAAGAGAGAAGGAGGTGCCCCGGAAATGAGCACTTTGTACACGCTGCTGTTCATGGCCTTGCTGGGCGGCGCCGCTTGCATCAAGCGCTGACGCCGCAAATGATTTTATGAAAGAAGGAGGTGCCCCACATGCTGTACACGCTGTTTTCCATCGTGGTACTGGGCGGTGCCGTTTGCCTGGCCCGCTGAAAACCAAAACCTGACCGCCAAGCGGCCCCTGACCGGGGCCGCTTTTTCACATTCTCAATAGCCCCTGGCCCGGTCGATGAGGCCGTTCAGGGGCCGCCCGGCGGCGTAGTTCCCCAAGTCTTCGCAGAACATCTCCACGTTCCGGTCGCAGGTATAGCCCAGGGTCATGTTCCCCGAGACGTGGGGGGTGAGGATGATGTTCCGGGCCGTCCACAGGGGATGATCCCCGGGCAGGGGCTCCGGGTCCATCACGTCCAGGGCCGCGCCGCCTAAGTGCCCGGCGTTCAGGGCCTCCGCCAGGGGCTCCTGCTCCACGGCGGCGCCCCGGCCCACGTTCACCACGTAAGCCCCCCGGGGCAGCAGGGCAATCCGCGCCCGGTTCAGGATGTGATAGGTCTCCGCCGTGCCGGGAAGGGCCATAATGAGATTCCGGGCCTGGGGCAGCGCCTCGTCCAGCCGCGAGATGGGCAGCACCTCGTCAAACCCCTCCCGCGCCCGGCCGCTGCGGCTCAATCCGGTGATGCGGGCGGCCCCCATGCCGCGGAGCCGATCCGCCACGTTGACGCCGATGTCCCCTGTGCCCAGGATGGTAAACGTGTTGTCCCGGATGGACCGGATGGGAAGCTGGTTGCTCCAGCCCCGGCTTCGGACCACCTCTTCATACTCCGGCATCCGCCGGAGCAGCATCAGCAGCACCATGACCACATGCTCCGCGATGGTGACGCCATAGCAGTTGGAGTTGGTCAGCAGGCAGTCCGGGTTTGCGAAGAGGCCGGGGTCCTTGCAGTAGGGGTCCACCCCGGCGTAGGAGCAGCAGTACCACTTCAAAGACGCCGGGGCCGCCCGAAGAAGCTCCGGGTTGTGGGCATAGAGGATTTCACAGCCCTGGAGGCAGGCCTTCGCCTCCTCAAACTGGTCCAGGGTGAAGAAATGAGGCGTAAAGCCCAAGTCCTCCGCCGTCTCTCGAATCCGGGCCTTGTGGGCCTCGGTAAGGAACTCCTGATAAACGCAGATGTCTCTCATGACGGATCGTCTCCTTGTCGTGAATGTTTCAGCAGGGCCTCGGCGGCTTTCATGCCGTCGGCGGCGGCGGAGAGAATGCCTCCGGCGTAGCCCGCCCCCTCGCCGCAGGGGTAGAGCCCCCGGAGGGCCGACTGGCCGTCCGGGCCCCGGGAGATACGGACGGGGGAGGAGCTGCGGCTCTCCACGGCGGTGAGCACGGCGTCCGGAGCGTCATAGCCCCGGAGCTTCCGGCCCAGGATGGGCAGGGCCTCCTCCAGCGCCGCCGAGACGAAGGGAGGCAGGCACTGGTGGAGATCCGTCCACGCGACGCCGGGACGGTAGCTGGGCTTCACCCGCCCCGGTCCCCCGGAGGGGCGGCGGGCCAGGAAGTCCTCCACCCGCTGGGCAGGGGCCCGGTAGCCGCCGCCGCCCAGGGCGTAGGCCTCCTCCTCCAGCCGCCGCTGGAACGCCACCCCCGCCAAGGGGGAGCCGTCCCCGCCGAAATCCTCCGGGGTGACGTTTACCAAAATGGCCCCGTTGATGTTCTCTTTGTCCCGGGCGAATTCGCTCATGCCGTTGGTCACCACCCGTCCCGTTTCCGAGGCGGCGGCCACCACCTCCCCGCCGGGGCAGACGCAGAAGGAAAACACGCCCCGCCCGCTGGGCAGATGGCAGGAGAGCTTATAGGTGGAGGCGGGAAGGCCCGGATGCCCGGCGTACCGCCGGTACTGGGCCGCGTCGCAGTCCGCCTGGCGGTGCTCGATGCGCAGGCCCACGGCAAAGGGCTTGGCCTCCAGGGGCACGCCCCGGCGGTGGAGCATCTCGAAGGTGTCCCGGGCGGAGTGGCCCGGGCAGAGGATCAGATTCCGGCAGGGCAGGACCTCCCGCCCCGCCGGGCCGGAGAGCTCTATGGCCGTCAGCGCCCCGTTTTCCATCCGCAGGTCCTCCAGCCGGGTCTGAAAACGGATGTCCGCCCCCAGGGCGGTCAGCTCCCGGCGGAGGTTTTGGAGGACCTTGTAGAGGTAATCCGTGCCCACATGGGGCTTGGCGTCAATGAGGATGTCCCCCGGCGCGCCGCAGGCAGCCAGGCGCTCCAGGATGAAGCGGTGGCGGAGGTCCTTGGTGCCGGTAGACAGCTTCCCGTCGGAAAAGGCCCCGGCCCCGCCCTCGCCGAACTGGACGTTGGACTCCGTGTCCAGGGCCCCGGAGGCCCAGAACCGCTCCACATCTGCCCGGCGGGCCTCCACAGGGCGGCCCCGCTCCAGGAGGATGGGCCTCTGGCCCGCCTCCGCCAGCGCCAGGGCGGCGAAGAGCCCCGCGGGGCCCGCGCCCGCCACCACCGGCGGAATCTCCGGCGGAGGCAGGGCCTCCGGCAGGCGGTAGGCCGGTCCCGGCTCCCAGCGGCTGACTTTCCGGCCCCGGCAGCGGCGGAGGACAGCGGCCTCGTTTTCCACCAAGACCGCCAGGGTATACGTCAGGGCCGCGTCCTCCCGGGCATCCACGCTGCGGCGCAGGACCCGGAGGTCCCGAAGGTCCGCCGGGCGGAGGCGCAGCAGCTTCGCGGCCCGAGCGCGGAGGTCCTCCTCCCCGCCGCCGGGGGAAAGGCGGACGCCCTCTAGCAGTATCATGTGCGAGGCTCCTTTCTTTGGGAATGTGGGCTCTATTATAGCACAGTTCCGTCTCCGGGCGGAAGGGGGAACGGCCGGATTTTTCCCCAAAAAAGAAATTTGGGAAAAAATTTGAAAACCCCTTGACAAGGCGGAGATTTTTAGTATAATAATAGCTGTTCCACGGCAATACAGCGGGTTTGTGTAAAGGTAGCACAGCAGACTCTGACTCTGTATGTGAGGGTTCGAATCCTTCACCCGCTGCCATAAAGGTGAAACAATCTGGATATTCTAGGCTGAACGCTTAGAGTCCCAATTGTTTCACCTTTTTGTTTTTTGGGATTTCAAAATCCCGCAAAATGGATTTTTTCAGGGTTTCGGCACGACTGGAGGGGTTCGAACTCCCCCTTTTTGCAGACAAGCGGCTATTTAAACGCCTGTGCCCTTTTTCAGACGCCGCATTCCCCCCTCTTTTCACAAGATCACAATACACGAAATTTTGACGCCGGATTTGTTGGCTATGCACAGCCAACCGTCCGGCGCCCTTTTTGTATCACAGGTTGACGAAAAAGGGCGCTGGAATATTTCCACCAAAAACTATGCCAAAATTAGTTGAATATAGTGAATAGCCGTACAGACCGGCTTGTGATACTCTTACTGCTGCTTCACCCGCAAATCTACGAGAGGAGTTGAATCCATGGCTGCCTATTCCATTAAGGAAATGAACCGCTAAGGAGGATGAACGTGGCATACCGAAAAGTATATTTCCGCATCCAAGCATACGCCTATGGTTACGGTTACGGCTGTAACTCCGACTGGTCAAACGAGGCGGACGAGGCCGCATTTGAGCAGGAGTGCCGCAGCCTGTTTCAACAGCTGGGATGGACGCTCCACCCAGGCTCCAACGGAGTCTGCGATACGGCCGCAAAGGACCGGCAGGACCTCTACCTGCACCCGACCAGCTTCAGCGGCGTGATGGAAGAGGCAAATATCCAGCCTCTGCAAGAGCGGCTGTCAAAAGGCAAGACCTTCCGATGCTATGCTGTAGACTGCTGCGAAGAATACGCCGATCTGAGTGATGAGGAATACCGCGCTGTGCTGGAGGCCAAGCATGAGGAGATCACGGCCTTCATCCTGGAACATTGCAGGACCAAGCGAACCAATCTTTACATCACCGATCCTGTCGCGGCGCGCTTCGCGGAGCACTTTGAGATCCTCCGCCTCTGTGACCGGGAACGGCACAATGCAGTGGGGAACCGATTCATGTCTGAGCTGATCAACCGACTGCTCCAGGAGGGACGGCTGGTTTCTGCGGAAACAACCCACGGTGCGGGCATCCGCACTGCCACAGCAAGGGAATTGAAAGACTACCGCAAGCCTGTGGAGCAAGTCATTGGTCAGATCACCATGATGTAGGGGATGAAACTATGAACTATGAGAGGAGTAGATACCATGCCCACCTATTATTCAATTGACGAAACCCTCGCCCGCCGGGCCAAGGAAATGAACAGTTTCTGGAACTATGAGCCCGGCAGCGCCACCGCGTCCTATCGCCAGGAGGTAGACAAGGCCGCCGCCATTGCCGAGGCCCAGAAGGCCAGAGTGGACCCCATGTACCACGAAAAGATTGACCGTCTTCTAGATACCTACGCCCGTAAGCTGGCGGAAAATCTTAATCATGGCTGCCCGGCTGTACCTTCCAGCTTCGCTTCCTGGGCGGCACTTCGGGCACCGGCGGCACGGTCATCGGCCAGAAGGTAACCGGGAAAAATGGCACCTGCATCTGGACAGGCTTGACTGCGGGAACGTACATCTGCGAGGAAATCGATCCCGCGGACGGGTACACCATTATCAACTCTTCCGAAACCGTATACTTGGCAGACAGCGGTGAGCAGAGCGTTGTCACGGTCCGCTTTGACAACGCGCCGGACGGGAATCTCTTGATCCGCAAGGTCTGCTCTGTCAATCCCAGCATCACCCTCCAGGACGCCGAGTTCAAAGTCACCTATGCGGACGGAACGCTCATCGGTGATTCCAACGGCATCTATCGGAGCGATGAAAACGGCGAAGTGCGGATCTCCGGGCTGAAACCTGGAAAGAGCGTGGTCGTGACGGAGGTGCGTGCGCCGGATGGATTCATCATCGACTCGCAGTCGCAGACCATCCAGATCAAGGAAGGCCGCACGGTCACTTTGACCTTCAAAAACCAGCCCAAGGGAAAGCTGATTATCCAGAAGCGGGACAGCATCAGCGGCCAGCCCCTCCCCGGTGCCCAATTCCGTTTGACCACGGCGGCAGGCTGTGAGGTTGGCCTGGACGGCGTGATCGGCTCCGCCACCCTTACCCAAAACGGCATTTTCACCACGGACAGCAACGGCGAAATCCGGGTATCCAATCTCGCTCCCGGGGCGCTGATTTTGACTGAGGTAAAAGCGCCGGCTGGTTATGTCATGGACGCGCCCAGCACCAATGTGGTGATTGGGCCCAACGGCGACACCCAAACGGTCATCGTGACCAATACTCCCAAGGGCGGACTCGTGGTCGAAAAATACGACAAGATCACGAAGGAGCCCCTGGCCGGGGCGCGGTTCAAAATTGTCTACTCCAATGGCGAACTGCTGCCGGACAACGAGGGCCTCACCAGCTCCAACGGCCTCTACACCACGGACCAGAACGGCCAGATCGTGATTTCCAAGGTCATGCCTGGGACGCTGGTGGTGACAGAGGATAAAGCTCCGGACTTTTACCAGAAGGACCCCGCACCGCAGACGGTGGTAGTCAATGCCGGGGATACGCAGACCCTCCGCTTCTATGACGATCCCCTCTGCACCCTCACCATCCTGAAGCGGGATCATGGCCACCGACCGCTGGGTCACCACGGTATACAAGCCCGTGAAGCCCTCCAAGCCCCTGCCCCGCACCGGATACTGAGCAATCGCGGAAAGGGCCGTCCATCCAGGACGGCCCTTCTCTTGCTATTTGATTTTTAAGGAGGAACCTCATATGAAACCCAAGAAACTGATCCGACTTCTGCTGACCGCCGCAATGGTGTGCGCCGTCTGCTGCACCACTGCCCTCGCCGCCGGAGGCAGCGGCGACGTCTCCGGCGCCATCCAGCAGACTTGGACCGCCGCTTCCGGGCAGGTCAAGACCGTGGTGGATACCGTCGTTTTCCCGGCCCTGGACATGATCCTTGCCATCGCCTTCTTTATCAAGGTGGGCAGCGCCTACTTCGATTACCGCCAGCGGGGCCAGTTCGAGTGGACCCCGCCCGTCATCCTCCTGGTCTGCCTCATCTTCTGTCTCACCGCCCCCTCTTATATTTGGGGCATTATCGGGATGTGAGGTGGCTTCAAGTGGAACACAACAAAACAGACCGATTCGTTTCACCGCTCTGGGTAACCATATGGGAGAATGGCATTGAGGGAGGCCCTGAATGCCTCTATGAATACGCGGCAGAGTACGAGCCCTGTATCCGCCGCGCCCTGCGGGAGTTTCTTTTCCAAAATTTCCAGAACGACGATCTTATGCCGCGCCTCTCCCTGCCGGATGAACCCGAAATGGAGGCGGCGCTCCGCGCCAAGGTCCATACCGCCCGCCTGAGTACCTGCACCAGTGAGGACCGACTGTATGCCGCCGTAGAACTGGAGCTTTCCTCCAGCCTGACGCCTGAAGAGCAAACCTCATTTGAGGAAGCGCTGGAAAGACAGTACAACGGCGTCTTTGGCGAGGAGGTTGAACTCCTGAAAATCTTTACGGAACAGGGAGTGGAACTCTGCGCCAGGCTCTGTCACGACGGCCTGGAATTTTTCTATCAGGAGGAGGCGGAATTCCGGCAGGCCGGGCCGGAGGCCCCCTCCCAGCAGACCGGGCAAATCATGTCATAGGAGGAACCCGAAATGCCGGTATTAACAGAAGAACAGGCCAAATCGAATCCCATCCTCAAGCTGGCGGCGGAGCTCCGGCAGCGTACCTATGGGATGTGCGACGTTGGAATCGGTCCCTGGGGCTACGGCGTCAGCACGCTCCCGCTGACAAAGGTGGGTACTGTCGTCTGTATGGACCCCGATCCCTATGGGGAGACGCCCTTGCCCCCGGAGGTCAAGGAATATACCGTGACCCTCCGCCCCATGCGCGTCGAGCAAAACGGCGTTCGGGGAGACAATGCCATCCGTGAAGAAGAGCTCCAGCGGCTTTGCGCGGACCCGGACGTCATGACCCGGCTGGTGGCGAACGCCCTGCGGGAGATGTCCGCTGTCCCTGTCACCGTTTCAAAGCAAGAGGATATCGACGCCTTTGACGCTCTCTACGAGGCGGATCAGCGTCATACGGAACGGCTTACCGGGGATGAAGCCCGGCGGCTGGAGGAGCTTCGGTGGTATGAGACAAAAACGCCGGAGGAGATTGTGGATTTCCAGCTGAGCGTCGAAAAGCTCTGTATGACCATGGAACGGTTCCGGGAGGCGGCGGAATCCGTCTTCCATCACCCGGTCACGGCGGAAACCCTGGATGACTGCCGGATGGAACTGCTGCAGGAGCGCAGGATCATGCTGGCGGTTTCTGCCTGCAAAGCGCATAAAGACGAGCCTGTGATCATGCCGCAAGAGGACGCCGGCCAGGCAGAATCTCCGCAGTCCTTTGGCCCGGTACTCGGATGAGCAAGAGCTATGGGTAACTATAAGGAAGACCTGCTGGGCGCTCTGCGCCGTCATTCGCTGGAGGCCGTGTGCCTGGGTGGAGGATATTACCTCCGCCTGGGCGGCGCGTTTCTGGCAAAGGCCGCCTTCACGCACAGCGGAGGCTATGCCGACGGGCTGCGGCTGACCGTCATAAACCGATCTTCCGGGCCCGTGGACTCCGTGACAATCCATTTTTGGGAACTCCCGAAAGCTGTGGAAAACGGTTCCCACAGTCACGAAGATGACGCGTTCCTGCGCGTCCAGCGCCCTGTGCCGGACATGGACGCTCTGACGGAAAAAGCGCTGGAATACCTGGGCCTTTTTCAAGAGCCGGACAATTCTCAGGCGGCAAGTATGTAGGAACCACACCAAACAACTGTAAACGGGCAGGCGCATCGCGGCACAGCGGCGCCTGTTTCTTTTTGCCTAAAATTCAATAACCGGGAGGTGAAACACATTTTTATCTGGGATTTTGTAGCGTCCACAGTCATGGATAACCTCATCGACTGGTTCTATAGCCAGGTGGTCGGTTTCCTCGGCAACTTCTTTGCGGAGATGGGGAATATGGGCGTGGAGCTTTTTGACCTGGAATGGGTCCAGGCCATCATCCTGTTTTTCTCCCAGCTGGCCTGGGCCCTGTTCGCCGTCAGCCTGGTGGTCTCGGCCTTCGAGTTCGGCATCGAATACTCCTCCGGCCGGGGAAACCTCCAGCAGACCGCCATCAACGCCCTCAAGGGCTTCATGGCCGCCGGGCTCTTTACTACCGTACCTGTGCGGCTCTACGCACTGTCGGTCTCCTTGCAAGGGACCTTCGCCACAGGGCTCACCGGGTATGGAAACAGCATCGGTACTGTGGGAGAGGCCATCATTGCGGACCTCCAGGGCGTGGACAGCCTAGCGGATATGGCCAGCCAGTCCCTGGGCTTTGGCCTGAGCGTCCTCACCAGCCCCTTTATGCTGCTGTTCTGCATCATCCTCATGGCCTATGCCGTGATCAAGGTGTTTTTCAGCAACCTGAAGCGGGGCGGCATCCTGCTCATCCAGATCGCCGTGGGGAGCCTCTATATGTTCAGCGTCCCCAGGGGCTACATCGACGGATTCGTCCAATGGATCAAGCAGGTGGTCGGCCTGTGCCTGACGGCCTTTTTGCAGTCCACCATTCTGGTGGCGGGGCTCATGGTCTTCAAGGACCACGCCCTGCTGGGCCTGGGGCTGATGCTCTCCGCCGGAGAGGTGCCCCGCATCGCCGGGACCTTCGGCCTGGACACCACCACCCACGCCAATATCATGAGCGCGGTCTATACCGCCCAAACGGCAATCAATACCACACGGAGCATCGCTCACGCGGTGACTCCGAACTCATAACAGGAGGGGAAGCCATGCTGACCATGGGAAGCCTCTTCGATGGGATCGGCGGCTTTCCCCTCGCGGCGGTCAGGGCGGGGATCGAGCCCCTCTGGGCCAGCGAAATCGAAGCCTTCCCCATCGAGGTGACGAAATACCACTTCCCCGACATGGTCCATGTGGGGGATATCACGAAGCTGGACGGAGCCAAGCTTCCTCCTGTAGACGTTGTCTGCGGCGGCTCACCGTGCCAGGATCTCAGTGTCGCAGGGACTAGAACGGGTTTGACCGGCTCCCGCTCCGGCTTATTTATGGAGCAAATCCGAATCATCAAGGAGATGAGAGATGAAGACAAACGTCATGGATGGACAGGTGTCCATGTTCGCCCCCGATTCGCCGTGTGGGAGAATGTGCCGGGAAGCCTCTCCAGCGGACGAGACCCGAAAACGGGGCGGAAAACACCGGGCTCGGACTTCCGGCAGGTCCTCGAGGCGTTCCTCCAGATTGAGGAACCAGAGCTTCATGTTATTAGACCTCCGCGCGGGCGCTGGAAATATGCTGGGGCCATATTGGGAGATCGATCCACAGTGGCTTGGGTGCGGTGGGACGCTCAATACCTCGGAGTGCCCCAAAGACGCCGCCGAATCTTCCTTGTCTGCGATTTTGCAGGAGGAAGTCCCATCCAAATATTATTTGACCAGGAAAGCCTGCCTGGGTATCCTGCGCCGGGCAGGGGAGCGGGGGAAGGATCTGCCGCCGCAATTGGAGCTGGCGCTGAAGGCCCAGGCGGGCTTGATCTCCCTGGAGGAGTTCCGCGCAAGCCCGCCGGCCGGCGGCGTGGTCCGGCGGGAACGCGCTGAGGAAGACTGCCTTACTCCCTGGGATACCCAGCAGGCCAGGATCTTCACGCCGGAGGGCAAAGCGCCCACGCTGGCCAGCGCCGACGGAGGCGGAGGCCGGAATCCCGGCGGGCTGCTGTTCGCGGCGGGCGTGGTCAGCAAAGGCAGCGAAGGCGGTATGCCCGGCCAGGAATACCCCTGCGCGCTGACCGCCGCCTTTTGCGCCGGAGCGGGAGCCGCCGCCGGGACCATCGGCTATCAGGAGGAGGTCGCTCCCACACTGAAGGGGACCGCCAGCGGAAGCATGATGCCCTCCGTCCTCTGCCTCAACGACCAGGGCGGCAGCGTTATGGAGTGCTCTGAAAATGTGACGGGCACTCTGCGGGCTCAGGAGCATGGGCATCAGCCGCTGATTTTTGACAATCACGGCCAGGACACGAGGTTCCGCGGCCCGGTCAGCGCCGCCCAAACCGTGCCCGCCAGCTTTGGCCAGGGCGGCAACAATCAGCCCCTGGTCGTTGGAGTTTATGAAAACCATGGCATCGACGCAAGGTACACAGGGCCGCACAGGGTGTCCCCCACACTAACCAATCGTAATGGCTCAGGAGGGAACAACCTCCCCCTGGTTTCCGTGCCGCCGGAAACTTTCTGCATCCTGGGCAATACCGTGGACTGCGCCCCGGAGAACGGCGGTCATGGCCTTGGCGTTCAGAAAGAGCTGTCGTTTACGCTGACCTCCGAGCACCGGCACGCCGTCTTTACCCGGCAGAGGACAGACCACTTTCAGGAGGGAGATGTCGCATCCACAGAAAGCGCCAGGCAATATAAGGACGCCACCGATCACATTTATCAGGCGGCGAAGCGGGCCGCCTCGGAGGCGTTCGCGCAAACATGCGCCGCAGCGCTGCCGAAGCTCATAAGGAGGCTTACGGCGACAGAATGCGAGCGGCTCCAGGGTTTCCCGGACGGCTGGACGGGCATACCGGGGGCCTCGGACTCCGCCAGGTACCGGGCTTTGGGAAACAGCGTGGCGATACCGTGCGTAGAGTTCATCATGCGGGGAATCGCCATGGCGATGGGCGTGTATCCAATGGTCCTTCCGTGCTTCAGCGAGTTTCCCCTTCCCAATTCTGCCGGGGATAACACCAGCATCCCGTCTCGTGGTCGTTAACTACGCCCACCGCCTGCAAAAATGAGTAGATGATGACGGAGCCCACGAAGTTCATCCCCCGGCGTTTCAAGTCCTTGGAAACCTGGTCGGATAACTCGGTACTGGCCCGGACCTCGTCGTCTGTGTTCAGAATGACCTGCCCGTCCGTGAAGCCCCAGAGGTAGCGGTCGAAAGACCCAAACTCCTTCTGGATGTCCAGGAAAGCCCTCGCGTTCTGGACCGCCGCCTGAATCTTGCGGCGGTTCCGCACGATGCCGGGGTCCTCCATCAGTGCCTCCATCTTCTCCGGGCCGTACTCCGCGACAACCGCGGGATCGAAACCGTCGAAGGCCTGCCGGAACGCCTCCCGCTTTTTCAGGATTGTAATCCAGGACAGGCCCGCCTGGAAGCCCTCCAGGATCAGCATTTCGAAGAGCTTCCGGTCGTCATGCTCCGGCCTCCCCCACTCCTGGTCGTGATAGGCCGTATAGAGTTCAGA
Organism: uncultured Oscillibacter sp.; assembly: GCF_950073225.1. Taxonomy (NCBI): domain Bacteria; kingdom Bacillati; phylum Bacillota; class Clostridia; order Eubacteriales; family Oscillospiraceae; genus Oscillibacter; species uncultured Oscillibacter sp. Next base: position 7,152 of record NZ_CATMPS010000009.1, on the reverse strand, counting down.
GGCCGGATCGGCCCAGCGGCAGCGCTTTCGTTCCATAGGGACACCTCCTGTTCGCCCCCATTATACCCAATCCATATCCAGGACACAAGAAGAAAACGAGATTGCGCCCGGCCTGTTCATCCTTTATAATAGGAGCAAACGAAGGCGAATCTTGTCGGGCTTGGAGCGGAGGCGGCGCTATGGGACGAAATCGAAAATTGGCTTACGCCCTGGGCGGCTTTGTCCTTGGCGTGCTGCTGACCTCTGCGGTTTGGCTGCGCGTCGGCATCCGGCAGGATACCGGCATAGCGGCGGCTCCGGAGGATTCTCGCCCTGGGGCCTCAGCAGCCGTCTTTCCAGACACAGAGCCGGAGGAGCAGACGGCCCCGCCGCTGGAAACCACAGGCGAAGAACCGGACGGCTCCGCCGCGCCGGACCCTCCAACGGATATCTGGGACAGCGCCGCAGTTTACACCGGAGGCGATACCGTCAGCCATCAGGGGCGGCGGTACCGGGCCAGGTGGTGGACCCAGGGTGAGCGGCCTGACAGCAGCGGCGTGTGGGAAGACCTGGGAATCCTGGACGGCGAGCCGGTCCAGCCGGAGGGCGTGAGCAGCGTTCCCATTGACGCCTCCGGGCCCCGCAACGCGGAACGGACCGGCTTTAAAGTGGTAGGCTATTATCCCAGCTGGAAGCCGGACAGGCTGAACTCCGTGGACTTCGGCGTGGTGACCCACGTCTGCTACGCCTTCGCCATGCCTACGGCAGAAGGCGGATTGCGGGATTTGGAAAACCCGGAGACCGCCAAGACCCTGATCCGTTCCGCCCATGAAAACGGAGCGAACGTACTGCTGTCCGTGGGCGGCTGGAGCTACAACGATACCCCGCTGGAAAATGTATTCATGGAGGCCACCGCCGACGATGTCAGGCTCCAGCGGCTTGTAGAAAGCATCCTCGCCATGTGCGAGGCATATGGCTTCGACGGCGTGGACATGGACTGGGAGCACCCCCGCGTGGACGGGACCAGCGCCAGGCAATATGAAGCGCTGATGCTGGCCTTGTCCGAGCGGCTCCACGCCCAGGGCAGGCTGCTGACGGCGGCGGTGCTGAGCGGCGCCACGGCGGACGGAAACGTCTACTATGACGCGGCGGCCCACTCCAACGCCGTGCTGAATGCCCTGGACTTCATCAATGTCATGGCCTATGACGGCGGCGACGGAGAGCGCCACTCCTCCTATCAGTTTGCCGTGGACTGCGGGCGCTACTGGAAGGAAACCCGCGGCCTGCCCGCTCACAAGGTGGTGCTGGGGCTTCCCTTCTATGCCCGGCCCAGCTGGGCGGACTATGGGGCGATCCTGGCCGCCGTGCCGGAGGCTTCCGCCGGGGATCATGTCCTCTATAACGGCATGGAGGTCTATTACAACGGGCCGGACACCATTGCCAAGAAGACGCGGTACGCCAGGGAAGCCTTGGGCGGCGTGATGATCTGGGAGCTGACGCAGGACACGTCCGATAAGGAGAACAGCCTTCTGCGCGCCATTGGAAGTGTCTTGAAATGATGTTAAAGCGTATACAGGAGGGCCACCCGGCAGTGGATGGCCCTCCTGTTGCTTTCGCTTCGTTTTCCATAGATTAATCGTTGGGTATCGTGAATAGCTTTTACATGGCTTTGGGGATATACTTGCTTTACAAAGTTGGAAAGGAGACACTAAAATGCCCAAACATCTACAGGTTAGAATAGAGCCGGGCGACTATAGGCGGCTTCGTATGCTGTGTGCGCTGCGTGGATGCACTCTGCAGGGATTTTTGCTGAAACTGATTTTGGACTGCCTGAAAAGTGCGCCGGAATTCCAGCCAGCTGGGGAGGAGGCAGAACATGGACGCCATTAAAAATCTTTGCGCTCCCATTCCGGCTGAGCTTCATACGCAGCTCCGTCAACGCCAGGAGGCGTCCGGTCAGACCCTGGGCCAGTACATGACTTGGCTCATTACGAAATTTTACGAAGAGGAGGGGAAACCCATTATGAAAGGAAATCAGAGAACGGTCGCGTTCCAGGTATCGGAGGAACTGTTCGAGCGGTTCAAGGACTACCTCAAGAAGAACGGAATCAAGCAGAACGCCTTCTTCCGGGACTGCATCCAGAAGGCGCTGGTGGCGGAAGCTCCGACGGATGCATCTATCGGAGGGGAGGACGGCACATGCTGATGTGGACCAAAGACGAGCGCAGGAACAACCGGCGGGAGATCGTCTCCAGCAGTTATGTGGCCAGCGTCCCCTATCTGGGGCGGGTCAATATCCATCCCCACATCCACTCCCCCGGCGAGTGGTTCCTGACCTGCCAGTCCCTGCGGATCGAAAAACTCCCGCTGGGCAGCGTATCCCCGGAAGAGGCGGAACAGCTTGCGGAGGCGGAGCTGGTCAAGCACCTGGAGGGGCACATCGCCTGGTGCCGGAGCGCCTTGGCGGAACTGCGCGGCGAATCGGACACGGCCGCACCGTAAACCCAGATCAGAATGAGATACACAGAAGGCGGCGCACAGCCGCCTTCATTTTTGGGAGGCGAATAATATTATAATGTATATCTACCCCGACAATCTGAAAGCAAAGGCCAAGCTGTGGCTGTGGGAGCTGCGGGACGTGGCGGTTATCGGCGCGGGGCTCCTGCTCTCCGTCCTGGCCCTGAGCCACGGCGCCGGGATGCTCCTGCTGGTGCTGACCGTCCTCTACGCCTTCCTCTCCATCCGCATGGAGGGCGCCAGCATCCTGGACTTCCTGCGCTGCGCCGTCTGCTTCTTATTCCTGCACCAGCAATACTATGAATGGGAGGAGTCCTGATCTTGAATCGAAAACAGAAAAAGGAGCTGCGGCGGCGTCTGTCCACCCGGCAGCTCATGGGCATCGACCAGCTCACCGAACACGGCCTGAAGACGGCCAAGGGTGAGCTGGTCTTTTTTCTTCTCAGCCCGGATAATCTCTCTGTCCTCTCCCCCGAGGGCGTCCGGGGCCGTGTCCGCGCCCTGACGGACCTCCTCCGGGGTATGGACGAAGCCGAGCTTCTGGCCCTGGACTCCCGCGAGTCCTTCCAGAGCAATAAGGACTACTATCAAGCGCGCCTGGAGAGGGAGGAGGTCCCCGCCATCCGGGAGATGCTCCGAAAGAATATGGCCCATCTGGACGACATCCAGTCCACCACCGCCTCGGCGCGGGAGTTCGCCCTTATCCACCGTGTCGGCCCCAAGTCCAACGAGGACTACGGCGCCTTAAAGCAGATGGAGAAACGCATCCGGGACTGCGGCTTCCATGTCCGCATGGCAAACGAGCAGGACGTGAAGCGGCTGCTGGCCGTCTACTACCAGCAGGACATAACCACGGAGCGCTTTGACAGCTTCGACGGAGAAGGGAGCGTGAACGGCAATGACTAAAAAGCAGAAGAAGAAAAAGAGCCGGGCCGTTCAGCCCGCCGCCTCACGAATCAAGGACTTCCTGGACATGATCGCTCCCACCGCCATGAAGTTCAACACGGATTCCTATGTCCTGGGCGGCTCCTTCCGCTGCGCCATGGCCCTGCGGAGCTATCCCGCCACCACCGAGGAACTGGCCCTCCTCTGCCACCTGGGCGAGAAAAGCGGCGTGGCTCTCCACATCTATATCCGCCAGGCCACCGCCGGAGAGGAGGACGCCATCATCCACAACGCCCAAAACAAAAACCGGATGGACCGGGGGAACACCAGCAATATGCGCCGGAGCATTAACGCCGAGGCCAACCTATGACGGCGCCCTCGTCTACGACAAAAAGAAGAGAAGCATCGTGCGGCTGTTCAGTTCATTCCCTGAGTGCGCCCGCCCCGTGTGCGCTCAGGCTGGCCAGGGGGAGCAGGGGGCGCGGGACATATGAGAAGATGGAACACCCGCGGATACGAAATCTGCGCCCACAGCGTGAAGAAAAGCTCCGCCCCCTGGATAGTCCGCGACAGCTGCGTGAGTCCATACCGGCTGTTCACCGGCAAACGTTTCGAGCTGCAAAACAAAACCGTGTGCGTCCACTGCCAATCCTACCGCAGCGACAGACGGACCCCATGACCGTACCGGCAGAGGGCCGCTCCTATTGTGGAGCGGCCCTCCCGCTGTTCCCGCACTGTCCGCCGCGCCGGCGCCCCACGCTGCCGCCGCAAGCTCTCCGCCGGGGCGATACCCCTCCCCTCACCAGAGCACGCCCTGCGGGGCCTTGTGCCGAACGGACCCGCTCCAGAGCAAGGAGCCCAGGCGCACCGCAAATAGGCCCGGTCGAAAAAGGTGCGGGATAAAAACCGGGGGTCACAAGGACCCCTCGGCCCCTGAACACCGCCCCGCAGAGCGGGTCGGGGACGAGGACGCGGGGGTCTGGTTACGCCCGCTGGGGTCTGGTCGGGGGTCTGGTTTTCCTCGAAGGCCCGCCGTTGGGCGGTTTTCCGTGGTTCCGTTCGGGGATATGGGCGCAAAAAGGGCCTCCCACCGGCGTGGGAGGCCCTCTTGTCAGTCACGCGATAGGAAGCTCGTTTGAGCGGCGGTTTCAATCCGCCGTGCCAGAGCGTCCAGTGACTCCCTCTGACACAGGCCGCTCTCCTGCTCCTTCTGCCGAAGAGCGGCAAGGTCATTCCGAACACCGGACAGTTCTTCCTCTGTCCATGGCCTGCTCCAGAAGCGGCGCAGGACGGCGGAGGGCAGTTCCTGACTGCCGCCGCTGTCGTACAGAAGCGTCAGCTCCCGGTCCCAAATGCTGACGCGGGAGACGCAGGGAAGCGCCCGCAGCGCGTCCAGGTTCTCCGGCAGGACGCTCACGATGTTGTCGTGGGCCTCCAGCGCCGTGGACCTGGGAATTGTCCCGCCCTCGTTCATCTGGTAGAACCGCAGAAGCGTGCTGGCAAGGGAGACCTCCGGCCTGGCGGCGATGACGGCGATCTCAACACGGTAGCCCTTGCCCGTCAGCAGTTCGGCGGTGGACTTCGGGACCTCCACCGTCCGGCCAGTGCCTTCGATCACCAGATTGCGCCCGGCGTCGGAGAGCTGTCCAATCAGGCCCTCCACCACCGCCGAGGAAAACGCGGAGGTCATGGCGACCGAGTCGGAGCCATACGCGGCGTACAACTTTTGGTAGCTGGGATGACAGCGGCGATAATCGTCTCCGTTGATGAACGCGGCGTCTCCACGCATCTGCGACAGCAGCATGGTGGACAGCTCCGTCTTCCCCGCTCCCGGCTGGCCCGCCAGCAGGATAGCGCAGGGATGTTCTTGTTGGTGCGTGCGCCGCAAGGTCAGCCGCAATTCTTTTTTCAGGAGCTCCGACACATCCGCTTCACTGAAGCCGGCAGATACATTCTGTTCAGACATTGCCGCCCGCCTTGATGCCGGACAGGAACTGCCCGGCAAGGTCGAACTGCCCTTCGATGCGGTCCAGGTCTTTCTCCGACGTGGCCAGCAGGATATCCTGCTTCGCCGTCCAGACCAAATCGTACATGAGCTGGACCGGCTGGCTCTGCCCATTCTGCTCCCGCTCATAGTGGTACAGGTTCCCCAAAACGGAAGCCCCCTTTTCCATCAGCACTTCCTGACGGAGTGAAAACTCATATCTGCTCACGCGGCGCACCTCCATACGAGACCGTCAACCATTTCAATTCCAGTATACGCATCATACCACATTCCCTGCGCCCCCGCAACCCATCCAAGCGGTGTGCGGACCTATTTTTGTAAATCTGCCCAATGACAGCCGGTGAACGCCGGAGGGAGAAAGGAGGAATGTATCATGCAGATCAAATACGGCAGGGAGAAGGACTGCGCGGATTTTTCCCACAAGCAAAATCAGACCGCCGACGGACGGGCCATCGTTCAGTTCATAGAGGTCTGGAGCGGGATGATGGAATGCGCCGCAGAGCAAAGCGGGGCCGATGTGTCGGAGACCGCCTGTCTCACCGTGCAGGCCGCCGCAGACGCTGCTGGAATCTCCAGGGACGAGGATGTGCTGGCCGGAGCTGTCAAGCTGCTGGACTGCTGGGCCTATGGCGACCAGCTCCGGGAGTGGATTATGTACCATCCGCCTGAAATCCTGTCGGAACACCCGGACGTCGCGTCGAGCCTCTGGCTCGTCTCTCAGGAGCTGCTCGACGCAGTGCCCAAGCTGGCGGACGCCTATCCGTGCATCCTGGAAACCGCCCCGGACCTCTTGGCAGTCCATCGGATGGCTGCCCAGGCTCAGCCGGAAGCGGCGTGCCCCACAATGACGATATAAGGAGAAGCTATATGCCCAGAGAAAAAATCAAGTTCGCCCTGCGGATGTCCCCGGAGACGCAGCAGCTTGTCAGAGAACTATACCCGCGGGACAACTGCCGGACGCAAAACGAGTTCATCGAAAAGGCCATTCGGTTTTATTCCGGCTACGTCTCCGGCCAGGACGCCTGTGAGTTCCTGCCCGCCGCGCTGACCGATGCCTTGCGGAGTACCGTCCGCGACAGCGAGAACCGGACGTGCCGTCTGCTGTTCAAGCTGGCGGTGGAGCTGGACATGGTGATGAATGTCCTGGCAGCCGGGATGGAGATTCCCCAGGAGGACCTGGACCGCCTCCGGGGCCGCTGCGTCCGGGAGGTCAAGTCCACCAACGGCAGCGTCACCCTCAAAGACGCTGTGGACTACCAGAAAGGCGGTGTGTGAGATGGCCTGGTCCGAAGTCCATGACGACCTGCTGCAAAAAGTAAACCGAGAGATGGAAGACTACCAGACACGGATGCTCTCCCGAACCAGCATTGAAGTTTATAACCAGGCTGAGGAAATCGCCGCTATGGGTTTCTGCCACAATCAGCTGATGGAATATCTCCATGACAGCCGGGCAGTAGATCTGGAGCCGCTTCTGGAGCAGGAGAAACCTCTGGAGTTCCTCGCTCACCATTGCCAAACGAGAGAACTATGTAGACTACATCGCCAAACGTCCTCGGGCAGAACGCTCCGGCGCTCACGGCCTGTTCACCGGGGCGGATGATCCCCTCGTGCTCTCCCAGGTGGCGGAGGCGGTGGCCAGCCACCCCGGCAATGTGTGGCTCCCCATTATCTCACTGCGCCGGGAGGACGCCGCCCGCCTGGGCTACGACAACGCCGCCAACTGGAAAGACCTGCTCACCAGTTACGCGCCGCAGTTTGCGGAGGCC